>JAFOIS010000086.1 GCA_017420605.1 Lachnospiraceae bacterium
CGTGCTTATCGATGCGCTGCACACCAAGGCGGACGAATTCCGCGACGTCATGAAAATGGGCCGTACGCAGCTGGAGGACGCCGTTCCGATGCGGCTCGGGCAGAGCTTCCACGCCTATGCGTCCATGGTCGCCCGCGACCGCGAACGGATCCTGGCGACCAGCCGCGAAATGCAGGTCGTAAACCTCGGCGCCACCGCGATCGGCACCGGTCTTAACGCAACGCCCTATTACCGCGACCACATCCTGCCCGTACTGTCGGAGATCTCCGGGATCGAGCTGCGCGAGGCGGATGACCTCTTCGATGCGACGGAGAATCTCGACGGGTTCGTCGCGGTATCCGCGGCGGTCAAGACCTGCGCGGTCGATTTGTCCAAGATGTGCAACGACCTTAGGCTTCTTGGCAGCGGGCCGAAGACAGGCTTCGGCGAGATCAACCTCCCGCCGCGGCAGAACGGCTCATCCATCATGCCGGGCAAGGTCAACCCGGTCATCCCCGAGGTCGTGACACAGGTCGCGTTCAATATCGTGGGAAATGATACCGCCATCGTCATGGCGGCGGAAGCGGGCCAGATGGAGCTCAACGCGTTCGAGCCGGTGGTCTTCTATAACCTCTTCGAATCCATCGAGACCCTTGCGGCTGCGGTACGGACCCTGACCGATAACTGCATCCGCGGCATCACGGCCAATGCGGACCGCTGCCGGAGCCTTCTCGAGAGCAGCGTCGGCGTGATCACGGCAGTCTGCCCGTATATCGGCTACAAGCAGGCCGCGGACATCGCGAAAGAAGCGCTCCGTACGAATACGCCGATCCGCAAGCTTCTTCTGGAAAAGAACCTCATGGACGAGGATACGATCGCAAAGATCCTGGACCCTGCCACGATGGCGTAACACGGCGCCTTATGCCGCGCAGCAGACAGGAGCTCAGACACATAGAGCCGTTCCGTTGGAACGGCTCCACGTGTAACGGAGACAGCATTCACGCCCTCGGTCCCAGTTCTTTTTTAAAGCGGGAGAACCTGGTATTCGCCATATAGAGCGCCTGGACGGGGTTGTGGCCGAGCACGCGGTCCTTGACGATGAGCACGGTCACCGGCGCTGCGCTGTGTTTCAGGAAGAGAGTATCATGCCCCACACAGAGACCGATCACGACGTTGAACTCGGTCTCTTTTTCTTCGAGGAGTTTTGCCTGCAGGATGGGGTTGCACATGGATTCGTGGGCGCCTCCGCCGTTAAGCTTCTTTTCCTCCGGGATGCCGACGGCGGTCTTGTCCACGGCGCCGCATTTGCAGCAGACCGTATAGACGTCGAGGTTATGCGCCCGGAGGATCTTCGTGAAGGTCCGGGCTTCCGTAAGAAGGCCGGCGCAGGCCGCGACGCCGATCTTATGATAGCCCATTCGCTCAATGAACTCTATCGTTTCTTCCACGCGCGTGAGCCTGCAGTAGAATTCGCTTTCCACGCAGGCCGAGGTGACCGTGATCTTTTCCGTCTCTTCGTCTCCGTATTTATCTAAAACTTCCCGGAGCGTATCGGGATCAAGATCCTTCGTCGGACAGAAGGCGGGATATTTTTCCGCCGATGCCGATCGGCAGGCTTTCACATAGCAATCCGCGCAGCTGAAATTTCCTTCCATGGCAGTTTCCCTCTTATACCGTGGTATCCCTTGTATACCGTAGTATCCCTTTTATACAAGGAGTTCCGTAAGAACCCGTCCGTCGCACCCGGGCATGGAAAGCCCGAGGGAAGCGGCTATTGTCGGCGCCTCGTCGACGAGGTCAGCGTGCGGAAGAGACGCGCCGCAGCGGAACGCGGGACCCTTCGCGAAAAAGACGGGCTGCGGCCCCTTGTCCGGATGGTGGCCGTGGCTTCCGTGGATCCTTCCGTAAGGCGTTTCCGGGACCGGTTCCATGTAGGTGCCGGTGCAGCGGTCGCCGAAGAAGGTTTCACCGTCCGTTTCCAGCACGAAGGAAAAGCCGCCGCCAAGATGCTCCTTCGCGGCGCATTCTTCGGCGGTATAAAGCGCCGCAAAGCCGCTGTCTTCCTGCCGTACAAGGTCTTTGAGGACTTCTTCGGCTTCCTTTCGGAGCGCCGGATCGTCCGGATCTTTGAGATAGACCTGCATGGACATGCCGGTATTGTGGCACCAGATCTTCCAGTCCAGAAGCTTCCCGTCCCGGCCGGCGGTGATGTAGCCTTTTTTGCGAAGCGCGACGTTCGGATAGACGCTGCGCTTTGTGTCGAGCTGCCCGTGATCCGAAAGAAGGACGATATTGCAGCCTTCCAGATCGCCGTTTTCCCGGAGCGCGCACTGCAGCTGGAAGAAGACGCCGGCAAGATCGGCGGCGCATTCTTTGATGAGCGGGCTGAAGACGCCCGCTTTATGCCGGTAATTGTCCGGGTTGCCCAGATGCAGGAAGAGGACGTCAGGACGGTATTTCGAAAGGATCCCGGCCGCTGCCGCGGCGTTGAAGAAGCTCGAGGCCGGCTGGCGTCTGGGGACCCGCAGGGATTCGAGCGGGCGGACGATTTTTTCGTAAAGCTGCGGATCGGTTCCTGAGCCTATGAGCACTTCCCGCATGCTCTCGCGCGTCCAGTCCCTGCCGATCGTCCAGATCTCGTCAACGAGCAGGTCGATCGAAGGATGGTTCCCGGTGACCGGCCAGCCGACGGCGGCGCAGCGGAGGCCGTTTTGTTTACATAAATCAAAAATGTCGGGACAGCGTACGATGTCGTGATAGAAGTTCCAGGGAAGCGGGGAAATGCCGGGGAGAAAAGGCTCGTTGGCCGTGACGCCGTGCCGGTCCGGCCAGCAGCCGGTCGCGATGGTCGTGTGCGCAGGATAGGTGACCGTCGGATAGATGCTTCGGACAGACGGAACGCCGGCGGCTCCGTCGAAAAATTCGGCAAAGACCGGATGTTCCGCAAAAACGGGGATATCCTCCGTGACCATGGCATCGAACGAGACGACGAGCAGTTTTGTACCCATAATTATGCCTTCTTTCCGGAAAATGAATTCGGCAGACCGGTTTAAACTATGATACAATGAATAGCACAAAAAAGAAAGGCGGAAGAGGCTATGGCATCATTTTCGGAACGCATCGGCAAACTGAATACGATCCTTTCCGGCACGAGGCGCACCGTCTTTTTCGGCGGGGCAGGCGTCTCCACGGAAAGCGGGATCCCGGACTTCCGTTCGAAGGACGGGCTGTACAACACGATGGACGTGCAGTTCGAGCAGTATTCGCCGGAATACCTGCTTTCGCACGACTGTCTTTTTTATGAGCCGAAGGTTTTCTTCGCCTTCTACCGGCAGAAAATGAACGTCGAAGGGATAGAACCGAACGCGGCGCACAAAAAGCTTGCCGAAATGGAGGAGAAGGGACGCCTTTCGGGCGTCATTACCCAGAACATCGACGGCCTGCACCAGAAGGCCGGTTCGAAGAACGTCATCGAGCTCCACGGAAGCACGCTGCGGAATTACTGCTCGCGCTGTCATAAGAAGGTGGATCCGGATTTCATTTTCAAAAGCGAAGGCATCCCGCACTGCCCGAAGTGCGGCGGCATGATCCGTCCGGACGTGACGCTCTACGGGGAAATGCTGCCGGACGGCGCCATGGAGGAAGCGGAGCGGCTGGTGCGGCAGGCGGACTGCCTCATCATCGGCGGCACCTCGCTCGTCGTCTGGCCGGCGGCCGGTCTCGTCCGGTATTTCCGGGGCGATCACCTGGTGATCATGAATATGCAGGAAACCGCGAGCGATCACGCGGCGGATCTCATTTTCCGCGAAAAGATCGGCACGGTGCTCGGCGCCGTGGAAGTTGCGCCCTGAAGAAACGGGCGATGCACCAAAGGGCCCGGCGGCGGGCCGTTCACAGAAATATAAAGGTTTCAAAATGCAGTACAGGAAAGACAAATACGGAAAGGAACTCTCGGCGCTCGGCTACGGGTGCATGCGCTTTACGACGAAGGCGGGGCGCATCGATATCGATAAGGCGGAGAAGGAGATCATGGCGGCCATCGAAGCCGGCGTCAACTATTTCGACACCGCCTACGTCTATCCCGGAAGCGAAGCGGCGCTCGGCGAGATCCTGAGCCGCAACAATGTGCGGGACAGGGTCTGTATCGCCACAAAGCTCCCGCAGTACCTCGTGAAGAGCCGCGGCGCGATCGACCGGTATTTCGACGAGGAACTTGCGCGCCTTAAGACGGATCACGTCGACTATTACCTCATGCACATGATGACCGACGCCTCGCAGTGGACGAAACTGGAGGCGCTGGGGATCCGGGAGTGGATCGCCGCGAAGAAAGAAAGCGGGCAGATCCGGAACATCGGGTTCTCCTATCACGGCAACAGCGAGCAGTTCTGCAGGATCATAGACGCCTACGACTGGGATTTCGCGCAGATCCAGTACAACTACATGGACGAGCATACGCAGGCGGGACGGACCGGGCTTTATCATGCTTCTTCGAAGGGCATCCCGATCGTCATCATGGAGCCGCTCCGCGGCGGGAGGCTCGTCGACCTTTTGCCGGCGAAGGCGAAGAAACGGATCGCGGAGAACGAGCGCGGCTGGACGGCGGCGGAATGGGCGTTCCGCTGGCTCTTCGACCAGCCCGAGGTGACCGTCGTCCTTTCGGGCATGAATTCGCTCGCCATGGTCGAAGAGAACTGCCGCATCGCTTCGGACATGCAGCCGGGGGGCCTCACCGAGAAGGACCGGGAGCTTATCGAAGAGGTACGGCAGGATATCGCCGCGACGATGAAGGTCGGCTGCACGGGATGCCGGTACTGCATGCCCTGTCCGAAGGGCGTCGACATTCCGGCGCTGTTCCGCTGCTATAACGAATTATATGCCGAAGGAAAGATGGCCGGCTGGCAGGACTATTTCCAGACTGTCTCAATGCGGAAGGAACCTGCGTTTGCATCGCAGTGCGTAAAGTGCGGTAAATGCGAAAACCACTGCCCGCAGGCCCTTCCGATCCGGGAACTGCTCCCGGTCGCGGACAGGGCGGTAAGGCCGCTTCCGGTCCGCGCGGCGTTTACCGTTGCGCGCGCATTTGTACTGGGACGTAACAAGAAAGGAGACCAGAATGAATAAACGGAAATTCATCCTTACCGCTGCTGCGGCCGGTGCGCTCGCCGGTCTCGATGGTTTCGTGCTGACGCGCTATTTCCCGCCGGCGGAAAAGGCGAAGGCCGGCAAAAAGCACCTCGTCTGTGTCGGCGACAGCATCACTTTCGGCGCGGGCGTCATCTGGTCGCGGAAGAAGAGCGCCTGGCCGTATGTTCTGAACAGGCTCCTCGGCGATACGTGGCAGGTGCTCAACTACGGGGTCAGCGGGACCACGGCGCAGGACGAAGCGGATTTCCCGTACCTGCAGCGGGGCCATGCGCGCGCGGTCATGGATCTCCAGCCGGACGCAACGCTCCTTATGCTGGGCACGAACGACTCCAAGCCGTACAACTGGAACGCCGAACGCTATGAAAAGAACATGCACAAATGGATCCGTGCCTTCAACGGCGTATCAAAACTGATCGTTCTTCTGCCGCCGAAGGCATTTCCGGGAAAGCTCGGGGTCGTCGATTTCTTCATCAAGGACGAGGTGATCCA
>JAFOIS010000087.1 GCA_017420605.1 Lachnospiraceae bacterium
ATTTGCAAAAGAGATTCGTGAGGAAATCGCAAAGACCTGCGGATGGGATTTCCCGGTCGCCATGCGTTATTCTCTTAAGTCGATGGTGAAAGATTTCAGAGAAGGGGCACTTCCCGGCGAAGAATTTGAAGAAAATGGAAGAGATATCGAGGAGGGCATCGAAGCTGCCAAACTGCTCGAAAAATACGGATACGACGCCCTGGACGTAGATGCCGGCACCTACGATGCGTGGTGGTGGAATCACCCGCCAATGTATATGGAGAAGGCACCGTACCGTAAATTTGCGAAGATCGTCAAGGAAAATGTCAGCATTCCGGTCCTCATGGCCGGCCGCGTGGACAATCCCGATACGGCGCTGGATTGTGTGGAAAACGGCATCTGCGATATTGTGAGCCTCGGAAGGCCGTCTCTCGCCGATCCGGATATCGTCAAAAAGATCCGCACGGGAAAGACGGAGAGGATCCGCCCCTGCATCAGCTGCCAGGAGGGCTGCATGGGACGCATACAGCAGTACTCGATGATCAACTGCGCGGTCAACCCGCAGTGCGGCAAAGAGCGCATCAACGAATACCGCCCTGTCACAAAGAAGAAGAAAGTCCTCATCGCAGCAAGCATGATCACGCCGGCGCATCTTTACATCTGGGATGAGCCGCTCAACTACATCGACGTCCTTTCGCGGATGCAGATCGAAAAGCTGATCCTGCAGTATAAACCGACGATGCTCCTCGTGGAGCATGACGTAAGGTTCCGGGAAAACGTGGCCACGGAGGTGATCGAAATCGGGTAAACGTCCGGTTTAGCGCGACTTTTGCCATTTCGACGGGCTCATCGCCCGGCCTACTGCGCTTCCCGCCACTTCGACGGGCTCATCCCGTAGACGGCTTTGAACTGCTCGGCGAAATAGCTCTGGGAGCAGAAATGCAGCATCTCGGCAACGTCCTTTACCGTTAAGGCGCTGTTTCGCAGAAGGTCGGGGGCCTTGGCGAGCCTGCGCTGCATCACATAGTCGCGGAAGCTTTTGCCCGTCTCTTCCCGGAATTTGTGGCTGAGGTAGTATTCGGAGTAGCCGAGGTGCTGGGCCGTCTGCCGGAGCGTAACGTCCCCGTCGATATGCAGATCCAGATAGTCGCAGCATTCCTGGATCGGCCGGGAAAGGCTGCGGGTGCGTATTTTGTGGACGCGCTGGACGAAGTCGTCCTGCATCGTGTGCGTGATCTGCTGCAGCTCCTGGATACTCCGGCAGGCTTCCACGCTCTGGAAATAGTGGTCGGTCAGCGTCATGGCCACCTCCGGCGAAACGCCGCCTTCGATGGCGGCACGGGAGAAGAGGACGATGCATACCAGGGCGACGTTCTTCATCTGACGCTCCGGATTATCGGAGAGCTTACCGATATTGCCGCTGACCGCAAGACGGCTCAGCTGCTTCTGATAATCGAGGTTCCCTTCGCGGACCATGCGGACCATTTCCTGCTCCATGGCGTAGGTGCCGTGGACGTCGGTCTTCTTTGGCCGGCGCTGGCCGGATGCCGGTGCCGATGGTTCGCTTTCCTCATAATGCAGGTCGCTCACCAGGATCCGCTCGCCCGTGATGCAGAAGTAGAGCATGATCGCGTATTCAAAGAGCCGGTTCAGCGTGATGATGGGAAGAGACGCGATAAAGCGGGAGGCGCGTTCCTTAAGTGCAGCGGAAAGCTCCGTTTTCCGCAGCATGGCATTGACGGAAGAAGACGGAATATCGTCGGTCGCAACCGGCCCCAGTATGTAAATGCGCATCCCGGACGCCTCGGAAAGATGCGGGATCGCGATCCAGGTAAGGCCGGGTTTGCCGGACATGATGATGGGTTTGGTGTGTTTTTCCGCATACGAGCGGAGTGTGTTTCTCCAGGCGTCGTGATCGGCAAGACGGGTGATCAGCTCCGCCTCCGGACAATTGCAGGAGATGAGGTTCAGCTCCGCGTCGAAGGTCCATAAATAGAGGTCGTGGCAGCAGAGCACCATCTCTTCAAACAGGGAAATGCGCTCGTTAAGATCCATGTATTCCGCCTCCTTCCGAACGAAGTTCTTATCTTACGGTATCACAAAATAATAGCGAATTATATAACAAATTTGCTCAATCACGGAAATAGAGCAAATTTGTTATAGAAATATGGAAACCGTTACTTGCCAACCGGGTGGTTTCCCCGTAACATAAATTTATGAAGAAAGATGGAGGCACAGGTGTTTTCAGAAAACGGGAGGTCCTTATGAAACTGAACGAATACGAAATAGAACACGCAGCGGCCGTCCGGCGTCTTTCGCCGGAATGCACGGTCCTTCTTCGGCGGGACGGTTCGTTTCCGCTCGATGCGCCCGGAAAGATCGCGCTGTACGGCTCCGGGGCAAGGCACACGATCAAGGGCGGCACCGGCTCCGGAGAAGTGAACTCCCGGTATTTCGTCACGATCGAGGAAGGTCTTGAGAAGGCGGGCTTTGAGATCACGACGAAGGCGTGGCTCGATGCCTGGGACGGGACTGTTGCGGCGGCCCGGAAAGCATTTTACGAGGAGATCCGCGAGAGGGCGAAGAAGCAGCACATCCCCGCTCCACTCGCGGGCATGGGCGCCGTGATGCCGGAGCCGGAGTGCCGTTTCCGTCTTTACGGGGAAGGCGATACCGCGGTCTATGTCGTATCCCGCATTTCCGGCGAGGGCTCGGACCGGAACGCGGTGAAGGGCGACATCCTGCTCACCGATTCGGAAGTAAGAGACATCCGGCTTATGAACGGACGTTATCCGCGCTTTATGCTGGTGCTCAACGTCGGCGGTCCGGTGGATCTTTCGCCGGTCGCGGACGTAAAGAACATCCTGCTCCTTTCGCAGCTCGGGGTCGAGACGGGAAATGTGCTGGCGGACCTTCTGCTCGGCAAGAGCTATCCCTCCGGAAAACTGACCGGCACCTGGACGGCCTGGGAAGACTATCCGGTGATCGGGGAATTCGGCGACGCCGACGAGACCCGCTACCGCGAGGGCGTCTACGTCGGCTACCGGTATTTCGACGCGGCCGGAAAGAAGCCGCTCTTCCCGTTCGGTTACGGGCTCGGCTATACGGATTTTGAAACGGAGATCACGGATGCGGACGAAAAGAGCGTTGCCGTGACCGTGAAGAATACCGGCCGTTTCCCGGGCAAAGAGACCGTACAGATCTACGTTTCCGCCCCGTCCGGCACGCTGGACCAGCCGCCGCGGAAACTCATTGCCTATGCAAAAACAAAGGAACTTGCGCCGGGAGAGGCGGAGACGCTTACGGTCCCGTACGATCTTTGCGGCGCGGCATCCTATGACGAAAAGAATGCCGCGTATGTTCTCGAGGCGGGGGATTACACCATCCTTGCGGGCGAACGTGCGGCGGTGACGCTGCGCCTTGAGGAGGCGGCGGTGCTCCGGAAGGTGCGGTCCGCGCTCGGGAAACCGGAGGAAGCGGACTGGAAGCCGGATCCGGCTGCGTCCGTGAAGTATCCGGCGGCGGAGAAGGTGATCCGCATTTCCGCAAAGGACTTCGAAACGGAGGAGCCCTCGTATGACGAAGAGGCAGCCGTCGATCCCATGATGTACGACCTTACCAACGAGGAACTTGCCACCCTGAACATCGGGCTCTTTGATCCGAAGGGCGGCATGGGCAGCATGATCGGCAACGCGGCCTCGTCGGTCGCCGGCGCGGCAGGCGAAACGGCGCATGTGCACGGCTTCCCGCATCTCGTCATGGCCGACGGCCCCGCGGGGCTCCGCATCAGCCGTCAGTATTATAAGGACGGGAAGGGGATCCATCCGATGGGCGACGTGATGCCGGAGTCGCTGATGGAGCTTTTGACACCCATGCAGCGGAAGGTCATGGCGCTTATGACCGGCGGGAAGAAGCCTGTCGGTGAGGTGAAGGAGCAGTACTGCACCGCGATCCCGATCGGATGCGCCATCGCGCAGAGCTGGAACGACGCCCTCGCGGAGGAACTCGGCGATCTCGTGGGCGATGAAATGGAACGCTTCGGCGTACATCTCTGGCTTGCGCCGGCGCTCAACATCCACCGGAGCATCCGCTGCGGCCGGAATTTTGAATATTATTCCGAGGATCCGCTGATCTCCGGCAAGATGGCCGCGGCCGTCACCCGCGGCGTGCAGAAGCACCCGGGCAGAGGCACGACGATCAAGCACTTCACGGTCAATAACCAGGAATACAACCGGATCGGCAGCAACAGCCAGGTCTCCGAACGCGCCATGCGCGAGATCTACCTTAAGGGCTTCGAGATCTGTGTGAAGGAAAGCCAGCCGCATG
>JAFOIS010000088.1 GCA_017420605.1 Lachnospiraceae bacterium
GTTTCCCGGCCGGCACGCAATACGGCTGCGGAATTTGTTGACCTTCTCGTGGATTTTTGACGATTCGGGTCAATGTTTCCCGGCCGGGCCGCACTCCGGCTGCGGTTTTTATTGACCTTCTCCTGGATTTTTGACGATTCGGGTCAATGTTTCCCGGCCGGCACGTAATGCGGCGGGGTTTTTCATTGACCCGATCGTAAAAGGATAAGAATGCTAAGAATAGAAAAGCCAGCGTAAAGCTTGAAAATGTACAGAGACAGGGAAAGAAACCGCCCGGCCGCTTCAGATCTTAAACCGATACCCTACGCCCCAGATGGTCTCGATATACTGCGGCTTCGCGCTGTCAAACTCGATCTTCTCGCGGATCTTCTTGATGTGGACCGTCACGGTCGCGATATCGCCGTAGGATTCCATGTTCCAGACGTTTTCGAACAGTTCCTCTTTCGAAAAGACGCGGTTCGGGTGTTCCATAAGGAAAGTAAGCAGGTCGAACTCCTTCGACGTGAACTGGACCTCCTTCCCGTTGACCCAGACCCGGCGGGCGGTCTTGTCCACCTTGACGCCCCGGATCTCGACGATCTTGTTATGGAACTCCCGGTAGCCGACCAGCCGGTCGTAGCGGGAAAGGTGCGCCTTCACCCGCGCGACGAGCTCCGACGGCGAGAACGGCTTCGTCATGTAGTCGTCCGCGCCAAGGCCCAGACCGTGGATCTTATCCACGTCATCCTTCTTCGCGGAAACCATGATGATCGGCATGTTCTTCTCTTCCCGGATCTTGCTGCAGATCGCGAACCCGTCGACGCCCGGCAACATAAGGTCGAGAATGACAAGATCATACTCCCCTTCCATGGCCGCGCGGAGGCCTTCCCTGCCGTCGTTGCAGATATCAACGTCAAAGCCGGAAAGAACGAGATAGTCCCGCTCCAGATCGGCAATCGATTCTTCGTCTTCAATAATGAGGATCCTGCTCATAAAAACATCTCCTTCTTTTTTGCAATTTCTCGTTTGCTTGTCGTTGGCTTGATCCCTGCCTGCTTTATCGCCGCCTGCTCTGTCGCTGCCTGCTCTGTCGCCGCCTGCTCTGTCGCCGCCTGCTCTGTCGCTGCCTGCTCTGTCGCTGCCTGATCGCGATAGTCTGCTTCGTTATCCCGCTTTATTTCTTCACCGGCTGCTTTCCGGTCCGCGTCCGGCGGTAACGCTTCGCTGAAGAAGCGCGCGATGCCGAAGCCTTCTTCCCGGCTTCCGTTTCCTGCTTGTCCGCGATAGCCGGCGCTGCCGGATTTCCGGTGATATACTTCCGGAATTCCAGGAAGATCGTCGTCTCCTCCCCGATCTCGCTCTGCGCCCAGACGCGTCCGCCGTGGTCCTCCACGATCTTCTTCACGATCGACAGGCCGATCCCGGAGCCGCCCTGCGACGGATGGCGCGAGGGATCCGCGCGGTAGAAGCGGTTGAAGATGCTCGCAAGATCCTTCTTCGCGATGCCGGCGCCGTTGTCTTTGATCGATACCTCGATAAAGTCCCCGGCCTCCCGCACATGCATCTCCATGCGTTTTTCCGGCTTGTCCATGTATTTGAGCGAGTTGGAAATAATGTTGCTCACGACCCGCGCGATCTGCTCGCCGTCCGCGATGAACTGGACGTCCTCCGGCACCTCGTTCTGATATTCGAACGCGACCTGCCGTCCGGACAGTTCCAGGGAAATGTCCTCCGCCGCGTCGTCAAAGAAGCGCCGGACGCTGATCGCGGCAAACGCGTACGGCATGCGGTTCGTATCGATACGGGAATAAAGCGTCAGTTCTCCGATCAGCCGGTCCATCTCATTCGTTTTGTTATAGATCGTCCGGAGATAGTGATCCATCTTCTCCGGCGTGTCGGCGACGCCGTCAAGGATGCCTTCGACGTATCCTTTGATCGCCGCGATCGGCGTCCGGAGATCATGGGAAATATTGGAAATAAGTTCCTTGTTCTCGTTGTCGTTCCGGATCTTCTCTTCACTGGCTTCCTTGAGGCGTCCGCGCATCTGCTCGAAATCGCGGCAGAGCGTGCGGACCTCTTCCGGTCCTTCCTCCTCGATCAGGAAATCCAGTTCTCCGTCGCGGATCTTGTGCGTTGCGGCACCGAGCTTCTTCAACGGTTCCGTGACGCTTTTGTAGATCCACAGCGAAAGCATGACACCGGTAATGAACAGCACGATCGCCATCAGGACGATGACGTAGAACAGCAGCTGCCTCATTTCCGGCGGCATCTGCCCGAGCGGCATCCCGTACGCCGCCTCGATGCGGGCACGGAACAGGAAAAATGCTCCGCCGAACGTCATGCCCATCATGAGGAGCGGGAGCATGATAACGATCAGGAACGATATATTGACCCGGGTCTTCAGTTTCATCCGCAAATACCCTTCTTATAAACTGCAGCCTGCGCTTTTTCAGCGTTCCGCGGGATTCTTTTCAGCGTTCCGCGGAATTCTTTTCCGCGTCCCGCAGTATTCTCTTTTGCATATAATTTTATCATACCGCCGTATGCTTTGACTACAGAAAAACCCTCCTTGCCGGGATACCCGGTAAAGAGGGTCACAAAATTCAGTTTTCATACCGCTCCGGGAGCCTTCCGCAGTACCCCGGTCGGGATGCGTCCGCGGTGCCGCCGTTCCGCTGCGCTTCTACGCCAGTCGGGGCGCTTCCGCCGTAGCCCGGCCTGCTGCGTCTTCGCACCGGTCAAGGCGCTATGGTTCAGGCAAGATACTTCCGCAGCGCTTCGATGCGGTCGCATCTCTCCCACGGCAGGTCGATGTCCGTCCGGCCGAAGTGGCCATAGGAAGCCGTCTGCCGGTAGATCGGGCGGCGCAGATCCAGCATCTTGATGATGCCGGCCGGGCGCAGGTCGAAATTCTCGCGGACGATCTTCGTCAGATCCGCGTCGCTTACCTTGCCGGTCCCGAAGGAATCCACGCACACGGACGTCGGTTCCGCAACGCCGATCGCGTAGGAAAGCTGGATCTCGACGCGGTCCGCAAGACCCGCCGCGACCAGGTTCTTCGCCACATAGCGCGCCGCGTACGCCGCGGAACGGTCGACCTTCGTGCAGTCCTTGCCGGAGAACGCGCCGCCGCCGTGCCGGGCATAGCCGCCGTAGGTGTCGACGATGATCTTGCGCCCGGTAAGGCCCGCGTCCCCGTGCGGCCCGCCGATGACGAACCGGCCGGTCGGATTGACGTAGATCTTCGTCTGCGCGTCGATCATGTCCTGCGGCAGCACGGCGTCGAAGACCTCTCTCCTGATATCCTCATAGATCTTCTGCTGCGATACGTCCGGATCGTGCTGCGCCGAAAGAACGACGGCCTCAAGACGCGCCGGATGGCCTTCCTCGTCATATTCGACAGAGACCTGCGACTTGCCGTCCGGGCGGAGATACGGCAGGACTCCCGTTTTGCGGACTTCCGACAGCCGGCGCGTAAGCTTGTGCGCCAGCGCGATCGGGAACGGCATAAACTCCGGCGTCTCATTCGTCGCGTAACCGAACATCATGCCCTGGTCGCCGGCGCCGATCTCCGCGATCTCCTCATCGCTCATGGCCGTCTCCGTCCTGCTTTCGAGCGCCCGGTCGACGCCCATCGCGATGTCCGGCGACTGCTCGTCGAGCGCCACGAACACGGCGCAGGTATTGGCGTCAAAGCCGTATTCCGAGCGGTCGTAGCCGATCTCCCGGACGGTCTTGCGCACGATCCCCTGCACGTCCACGTAGGCTTCCGTCGTGATCTCGCCGGTCACGAGCACAAAGCCCGTGCAGGCGGCGGTCTCGCAGGCCACGCGGCTCATCGGATCCTTTTCCATGCACGCGTCCAGGATCGCATCCGAGATCGCGTCGCACACTTTGTCCGGATGGCCTTCCGTGACCGATTCCGAGGTAAACAGTCTTCTTTCCATAATGATAACGCTCCTTCCTGGCCCAAAGGCCGGCAGCGCTTCCTTTTTTGACGTCCGCGAACGCATTTTCGAAAAAAAGGAGTTCACAATATGTGAACTCCTGATTCATCAAGGTTCCCTTATTGTTCGATCACTCGCTCAGGCTGGCACCTTTCCTTCCGGCAGGTTGCCGCAGTTTCACAGACCCTTCGATCTCCGCTGCTCTGAATAAGGTAAGCGCTTTATTAAGTTTCCGCCCCGTATCATAGCAGACACCGGGAACGGCGTCAAGCATATATCAGCCCCGCGTGACCGCGACAGACAATATCAGCCCTGCGTGACCGTGACCGGTGTGGACGGTCCGCCGATCCCCGCTTCGCCGAGCGCGGTCGGGATCTCCTGCATCAGGGCGAAATAGACGTCCCAGTAGTTTTCCTTCTTCGTCCAGGCGCGGACCACGTACTTCAGGCCGCCCGGAATGCCCTCGAGCGGAGCGGCAAACGGCGCCGCCGGTTCCGAAAGGACCATCGCGTTCTTTTCGCAGACGCCGGTCATCACTTCGCGGACCTTCTCGATCTCATGCGCGCCGCTGATGTTGAACGTAAGGTCCACTCTGCGGTCGTCTTCGGCCGTCACATTCACGACGTTGGAATTCATGAGCGAGCCGTTCGGAAGCGTGATGCGCTTGTTGTCGATCGTGTTCAGGACCGTATAGAACAGCGAGATCTCCTTGACGACGCCTTCCCCGCCGGCCGCGATGATATAGTCACCGACGACAAACGGATGGAAAATGAGGATCATGACGCCGCCGGCCACGTTGCTGAGCGCGCCCTGCAGGGCCAGGCCGATCGCCACGCCGTAGGAAGCCAGCACGGTGAGCACCGAAGCCATCGGTACGCCGAGCACGCTGATGATCGAAATGACCAGCACGACGTACAGCAGGATCCGGAGGAAATTGCGGAGGAAGTTACGGACGGTCGGTTCCAGCTTCTCCGTGAATTTCGCCTTGTCGAATATTTTCATGAAGGTACGGATGACGATCCGGCCGATCACCAGGACGAGCAGCGCAAGGAGGATCTTCCCGCCCGCGTTCACGAGAATCGTCGTAATTTTACTTAAAATATCACCCATTGTGTCTCCTCTCCGCGCCGGAGCGCTGAAAATATAAAACTGATGCCGCACTTCCGTGCGGCATGATCATACAGGGTTCTGCGGATTATCCGATCTTCGTCATGCGGAGCCGGTCGGGCCGCTGCGTGATGCGGTGGATGTCGGCGCCCAGAAGCGCGAGCTTCTGCTCGAAGTCCTCGTAACCGCGCTCGATAAAGGAAATGTCATCCACGATGCTCGTGCCTTCCGCCGCCAGCGCGGCGATGACGAGCGCTGCGCCCGCACGGAGATCCGGCGAGGAGACTTCCGCCCCCATCAGGCCTTCCACGCCGTCGATGATGGCCGTGGTGCCTTCCACCTTGATCTGCGCGCCCATGCGCGTCAGTTCATCGGTATATTTGAAACGGTTCTCGAAAATGCTTTCCGTGACGACGGAGGTCCCGCTTGCCAGCGCCAGAACGACGCCCATCTGCGGCTGCATGTCGGTCGGGAAGCCCGGGTACGGATTGGTTTTGATATGGGTCCTGGTGAGCCGCCGCGGCGCCACGACGCGGATCGCGTCGTCGAATTCCTCGATCTCGCAGCCGATCTCGTAAAGCTTCGCGGTGACCGCTTCCATGTGCTTCGGGATGATGTTGCGGACCATGACGTCGCCCTTGGTCGCCGCCGCGGCACACATAAAGGTGCCCGCTTCGATCATGTCCGGCACGATGGTGTAATTGCAGCCGTGGAAATTCTTCACGCCGCGGATGCGGATCACGTCCGTGCCCGCGCCGCGGATCTCCGCGCCCATACTGTTCAGGAAGTTCGCCACGTCGACGACGTGCGGCTCCTTCGCAGCATTTTCGATGATGGTCCGGCCGTCCGCGCGGGACGCCGCCATCATGATATTGATGGTCGCGCCGACGGAGACGGTATCCATGAAGATATGCGCGCCGGTCAACTGGTCGCATTTGCCGACGATCGTGCCGTAGCGGATGCCGACGTTGGCGCCGATGGCGTTAAGTCCTTTGAGATGAAGGTCGATGGGCCGGCTGCCGATATTGCAGCCGCCGGGAAGGGGTACTGCCGCGTTTTTATATTTGCCGAGAAGCGCGCCAAGCAGATAGTATGAGGCACGGATCTTCTTAATGTACTCGTATTCGACTTTACATGTTGTGATGGTGGAGCCGCAGATCTTTACCGAATGTCTTCCGGTCTTCTCTACGCGCGCGCCGAGATAGCGCAGTGTCTCCAGAAGGACGCGGACGTCGTCAACGTCCGGCAGATTGTCCAGCGTCACCCATTCATCCGTCATGATCGACGCGGCCAGTATCGGCAACGCGGCATTTTTCATGCCGGATATATCGGTCTCCCCCACGAGAGGGACGCCGCCTCTTATTAAATACTGTTCCATATGCACCTGCCTGCTTTTTAATTATTTATACTTTGCTCCCCAGCAAGCGCGAATGCCTCCCCAGACATTCGCGTTTAACAAATGTTAACATAAAAGGCAGTCTTTGTAAATAGAATCTTGTCGGGTTTTAAGTTTTGCGGCCGGAAGTGTTTCGTTTCTGTTTCAGGCCCCGGAAATGCTTTATTCCGGGCGGCCTTTCTTCTTTTTCGCGAAATACAGCCGCACGGAAAGGATCACGATCACAGCTGCCGAAACGGCGCCGAGTACGATCAGGAGCTGCTTGCGGGTCTCTTCGTTCTTGACCATCTGGCGGACGCGCTTGTTTGCCGCGGCATATCCTTCCTTAAAGCCTTCGATCCGGCCGGCAAGGCGGGCGTCATAGAATTCTTTGCCGCTCTCCTTCGCCTTGTTAAGCACTTCCGTGGTATCTTCTACGAACTCGTCGAAGTCCGCCCATTTCAGGAACTGTTCCATACTCTATCTCCTTTGCGCCCTGCCGCGCCGCCTCTCTCTTCTCTCCCGGCCGGTTTCCGGCCGGTTTCCGGCGGCGCATACTATATTTAGTATATACCATATCGTATTTTCCCTAAATATGCAAGGTTGGATCGTGTGCGGGGCATGCGGACCGCCCGGGAGATCAGCGCAGGCACATCCGCCGGGAACGGCCGCCGCCCGGTCCCGATGCGCTTCGCCGGTGTTCTGTGTCTGCCCCGCGTTTTTGCGATATGACGGAAACGGCACCGGAAATTGCATTATATTCGTCTTTTATGCAATTGACTTTATATTAATTTTTCAATACAATGCATAAATATCTAGGGTTATCCACTTTTTTGGAAAGGAACCGTTATGAAAGAACGCAGCATTTATTGCATGAACTCTATATCCGAGACCGGCCTTGCGCATTTCCGCAGCGGCTATTCCATTATCGACGATCCGTCGGGAGCCGCCGGCTTCCTGGTCCGTTCGGCAGACCTGCATGAAGCGGTCTTCCCGGAAGAGCTGCGCGCCATCGCGCGTGCCGGCGCCGGCGTCAATAACATCCCGATCGACCGCTGCTCGGAAGAAGGCATCGTCGTTTTCAATACGCCCGGCGCGAACGCGAACTCCGTCAAGGAGCTGACGATCGCCGGACTTCTTCTGGCTTCGCGCGACCTGATCGGCGGCGCCGCCTGGGTCCGTGAACATGCCGGCGAAGAAGACATCGCCAAGCTTGCCGAGAAAGCCAAGAAAGCCTACGCCGGCCATGAGATCAGCGGCCGCACGCTCGGCGTCGTCGGCCTCGGCGCGATCGGCGTCCTCGTGGCGAACGCAGCCCTTGCGCTCGGTATGAAGGTCTACGGCTTCGACCCCTACCTGTCCGTCCGTTCCGCCTGGAACCTGAGCCCGCTCGTCCAGCACGCGGAAAGCCTGGACGCCCTTCTTGCGGTATCCGATTTCCTGACGATCCATGTGCCCGCGACCAAGGATACGAAGGGCATGATCGGGAAAGACGCGATCGCGCACCTCAAGGACGGCGCTGTGATCCTCAATTTCGCCCGCGACACGCTGGTCGACGAAGACGCGCTTGCGGAAGCGCTGAAGAGCGGCGCCGTGAAGAGTTACGTTACGGATTTCGCGACCCCGAAGAGCACGCTTATGCCGAATACGATCGTCCTGCCGCACCTGGGCGCTTCGACCGAAGAGGCGGAGGAGAACTGTGCGGTGATGGCCGTCGAGGAAATGCAGGATTACCTCGACAACGGAAACATCACGCACTCCGTAAACTTCCCGGACGTCCATGCCGGCATCCTGCAGTCCGAAGCGCGCGTCGCGATCCTGCACCGGAACATCCCGAATATCATTTCGCAGATCTCTTCGTTCTTCGGCACGAACGCGATCAACATCGACAACATGGCAAATAAGAGCCGCGGCGCCTATGCGTACACGCTGCTCGACATCGACCACAAGATGCCCTCGGACACCAAGCAGCGCCTCAAAGCGATCGAAGGCGTGCTCCGGGTGAGGACTCTGTAAGATCAGCCTTTCCGGCATCGCATACCGGGTGAGGACCCTGTAAGATCGACCTTTCCGGCGTCGCGCCGGGTGAGGTCTCTGAGATTCCGGCGGCGGAAAGCTCATTTCAGCAATGAAACGAGCCTTTCCGCCGCCTTTTCCGTATCTTCGGGACTTCCGAACGTGGAAAACCGGAAATAGCCCTCGCCGCAGGACCCGAAACCTTCCCCGGGCGTTCCCACGACCTGGATCTTTTCCAGCAGATAATCAAAGAATTCCCAGCTTCCCATGCCGCCCGGGCACCGGAGCCAGATATACGGGGCGTTTTTCCCGCCGCAGTACCGGATGCCCAGCATATCGAGGGCTTCCATCAGTACCCGGGCGTTCTTTTTATAGACGCCGATATTCTCCCGGATCCCGCGCTGTCCCTCTTCCGTGAAGACCGCGGCGCCGCCCTTCTGGATGATATAGGAAACGCCGTTCGTCTTCGTCGTCCGGTTGCGCACCCACATATCGCGGAGGCTCATCCCGCAGCGGATCAGTGTTTCCGGGATGACGGTATAGCCGAGCCTCGTTCCGGTGAAGCCGGCGGTCTTGGAGAGGGAGCAGATCTCGATCGCGCACGTCCTTGCGCCTTCGATCTCGAAAATACTGTGCGGGACGTCATCCTCCTCGATGAACGCTTCATAAGCCGCGTCAAAGAGGATCACGGAGCCGCTTTGGTTCGCGAAATCGACCCATGCCTTGAGCTGCTTCCGGTCAAACACCGCGCCGGTCGGGTTATTGGGGGAGCAGATATACAGGATATCCGCCGCCGCGCCTTCCCGCGGTTCCGGCAGAAAGCCGTTTTCCTCGCCGGAGGGAAAGTGTATGATCTTCCGCCCCGCCATGACGTTCGCGTCCACATAGGCCGGATAGGCAGGCTCCATGACCATCGCGACCGCGGACCGGTCGAACAGATCGAGGATATCGCCGAGCTCGTCGCTCGCCCCGCTGGAAACGAAGACCTCGTCCTCGGAAAGAAGGACCCCGCGTTTTCTGTAGTGCTCCGCGACCGCTTTCCTGAAAAACGGCGCTCCGCATTCGGGCATATAGCCGTGAAAGCGGGTTTTGTCCGCCTGGTCGTCCACCGCTTCGTGAAGCGCCCGGATGACGGGTGCGCACAGGGGGAGCGATACGTCGCCTATCCCCATACGGTATAAATGCGTTCCGGGATGCGCCTCAAGATAGGCGTTCGTCTTCTGCGCGATATGGTAGAACAGATAGGACTCCGCAAGGTCCGCATAATGCATGTTCGGTTTCAGCATAACTCCGCTTCTCCTTCATAAACACTTTCGGCCGGGCCGGTCATCTTTACGGAGCCGTCACGCGATACCGTGATCTTAAGGGTTCCGCCGTCGAGCCTGACCCGGATCGGCGTGCCCGCCCGGCAGAAGCCTTTCCGTACCGCCGCTGCCGCGCTCGCGCACGCGCCCGTCCCGCAGGCCATCGTAACGCCGCTGCCGCGTTCCCACACGCGCATGCGCAGCCCGTCTTCACCCGTGACCTGCACAAATTCCACATTGACCCCTTCCGGAAACGCCGCGTGCTTTTCGATGACGGGTCCGGTAAGTTCCGGACGGACGGCATCCATATCCTCAACGAAGATGACAAAGTGCGGGTTTCCGACGGAGACCGGCGTCCCCGTGACCGTAACGCCTCCGGCAGACAGGGTCATATCCGGCCGGGTCTCCGTCCTTCCCATCTCCACGGCCGCGCTCTTCACCCTTCCGCCTCTCACCGTAAGATCCAGCGTCCGGATCCCGGAGAGCGTTTCGATCGTCAGACGTGTTTTATCCGTGTATCCCTTATCGTAGACATATTTTCCGACGCAGCGAATCCCGTTGCCGCACATCTTCGCTTCGCTGCCGTCGGCATTGAAGATCCGCATCCGGAAGTCGGCCGTGCGGGACGGGGAAATATAGATCATCCCGTCCGATCCCGCGCCGAAATGACGGTCCGAAAGTCTCCTCGAAAGATCCGCGATATCGGGCGGGACCTCGCCGTATACGTAGAGATAATCGTTGCCAAGACCGTGCATTTTCGTAAAGTGCATGACCACCTCTCCTTTCACTCCGCGTCGATCGTGGATACGCGGAACGTGACTTCCTCCAGAACATCGAGCAGCATGCGGACCGTATCGAGAGAGGTCAGCATGGTGATGTTGTCCGCCGCCGCGGCGCGGCGGATCTCCACGCCGTCGCCGTAATGGATCCCCGACCGGATCGCCCTTGTATTGATGACAAAACTGATATGTCCTTCATGGATCGAATCCAGCACTTCCGTGCTCCCTTCGCTCGGTTTGCGCAGGATCTTCGTGCGGATCCCGGCATCCCGGAGGACTTCTCCCGTAAGGGACGTGGCTTCGATATTGAAGCCCATCCCGTAAAACCGGCGGACGAGCGGAATCGTCTCCTCTTTGTCCTCATCGGCCACGCTGACGAGCACCGTTCCGTAATTGCGGAGCTTCAGGCCCGCTGCGGTCATCGCCTTATACGCGGCCCGGTGGAGCTTTCTGTCGTATCCGATCGCCTCTCCGGTCGATTTCATTTCGGGAGACAGGTACGCGTCCATCCCGCGCAGCTTGGAGAAAGAGAAAGCCGGGACCTTGATGTAGTACCTCTGTTTTTCTTCCGGATACCGCTCCGGGATCCCCTGCTCCCTGAGCGTCTTCCCGAGCATGACGAGGGTCCCGATGTCCGCAAGGCTGAAGCCGGTCGCCTTGGAGAGAAACGGCACGGTGCGCGAGGACCGTGGATTTACCTCGATCACATATACCTTCTCATCCGGAGCCACGATATACTGGATGTTGAACAGGCCGATGATGCCGATCTTAAGCCCCAGTTTCTCCGTGTAGTCCAGGATCGTCTCTTTCACACATTCCGAAAGGCTGATGGAGGGATAAACGCTGATGGAGTCCCCGGAATGGACGCCGGTCCTCTCCACCAGTTCCATGATCCCCGGCACGAAGACGCGCTGTCCGTCGCAGACCGCGTCCACTTCCACTTCCTTGCCCCGTATGTATTTGTCCACCAGCACCGGCTTGTCCGCGTCCACTTCCACGGCGGTGCGAAGGTACTCCCACATGGACGCTTCCTTTGCCACGATCTGCATGGCCCGCCCGCCGAGCACGAAGCTCGGACGGACAAGGACCGGATAACCGATCGTACGCGCGGCCCGGATCCCGTCTTCGATGCCGGTGACGGCAAGACCCGGCGGCTGCGGGATATCCAGCGCAAGCAGCAGTTTTTCAAAGGAATCCCGGTTTTCGGCACGGTCGATTGCCTCGCACCCGGTCCCGATCAGCGCAACGCCCCGGTCGCGGAGCGCGTCCGCCAGATTGATGGCCGTCTGTCCGCCCAGCGTCGCGATGACGCCTTCCGGTTTCTCCAGGAGAATGACGTTCATCACGTCTTCTATGCAGAGCGGTTCGAAATACAGCTTGTCGGAACAGGTATAGTCGGTGGATACCGTCTCCGGGTTGTTGTTGATGATGATCGCCTCAAACCCGGCTTTCCGTATGGTCCAGACCGCATGGACGGTGGAATAGTCGAATTCCACGCCCTGGCCGATGCGGATCGGGCCGGAACCGAGCACGACGATCTTGCGGCGTCCGGACACGACGGATTCGTTCTCTTCCTCGTAGGTGGAATAGAAATACGGAATGTAACTGTCGAATTCCGAGGCGCAGGTATCGATCATCTTATAAACGGGAACGATGCCCTTCTCCGTCCGGAACCGGAAGATCTCTTCCTCATCCGTTCCCCACAGCACGGCGGCCTCGCGGTCCGAAAAGCCCATCCTTTTCGCATAGCGCAGTTCCTCCGGATCCATGGGATGCTCCCGCAGGACGGACTCCTCCGCTACGATCTTCCGGATCCCCCGGATGAAAAAGCGGTCGATCCCGGTCGCATCCGCGATGCCGTCTGTGCCGCACCCCCTTCGCAGAAGCTCCGCGACGGCAAAGATCCGGTCGTCCGTCCCGTTCCGGATATAATCCAGCAGTTCCGCCGTATCCGTATCGTCGAATCTGTCAAGGTGCAGATGATACGCGCCGGTCTCCAGCGACCGGACGCCCTTGAGAAGGCTCTCTTCGAAAGTCCTGCCGACGCTCATCACCTCGCCGGTCGCCTTCATCTGCGTCGTCAGGGTATTGTTTGCGTCTGCGAACTTATCGAAGGGGAACCGGGGAAGCTTCGTCACAACGTAATCCAGCGCCGGTTCAAACGAAGCCGGCGTGTTGGCGATCCGGATCTCATCCAGCGTCATGCCGGCGCCGATCTTGGCGGAGACCCGCGCAATGGGGTAGCCGCTGGCCTTGGACGCCAGGGCGGAGGAACGCGATACCCGGGGATTGACCTCGATGAGGTAATATTGAAAGGACGCGGGATCCAGCGCGAACTGGACGTTGCAGCCCCCTTCGATCTTCAGCGCCCGGATGATCCGGAGCGCGCTGTCCCGGAGCATCTGGTATTCCCGGTTCGAAAGCGTCTGCGACGGACAGACCACGATGGAATCTCCCGTATGGATCCCGACCGGATCCAGGTTTTCCATATTGCAGACCGTGACAACGGTGTCGTTTTTGTCGCGTATCACCTCGTATTCGATTTCTTTATAGCCTTTGACGCTTTTTTCCACGAGCACCTGCCGGACGGGCGACAGTTCCAGCGCATGGTTCATAAGGACCGCCATTTCCTCCGGCCCGCCGGCAAAACCGCCGCCGGTCCCGCCGAGGGTGAAAGCCGGACGGAGGATGACGGGATACCCGATCTTCTCCGCGACCGCAAGCCCCTCCTCCACGGAAGAGGCCGTGTCCGACGGAAGGGTCGGCTCCCCCAGCGCCTCGCACAGCTCTTTGAACTTTTCCCGGTCTTCGGCCTGTTCGATGGAAGAGGCGGGCGTTCCCAGAAGCTCGACGCCGCACTCCGCAAGGACGCCTTTCTTCGCAAGCTTCATGGCCAGGTTGAGCCCGGTCTGGCCGCCGATGCCGGGAAGGATCGCGTCCGGCCGCTCGGTGCGGATGATCCTCGCGACGTATTCCAGCGTCAGGGGTTCCATATAGACCTTGTCCGCGATGGACGTATCCGTCATGATCGTCGCCGGATTGGAATTGCACAGGATCACCTCGTACCCCTCTTCTTTGAGCGCAAGGCAGGCCTGGGTCCCGGCGTAATCAAATTCCGCCGCCTGGCCGATCACGATCGGACCGGAGCCGATGACGAGTATCCGGCGGATATCATTTCTCTTTGGCACGGTATTCCTCCATCAGCGAAAGAAAACGGTCGAACAGATGCGCGCTGTCCTGCGGTCCCGGCGCGCTCTCCGGATGATACTGGACGCTGAACGCACTGTCCCCGGCGCTCCGCAGCCCTTCCACCGTCCCGTCCAGAAGGTTTCTGTGCGTCACGGCAAGCGGGGTGGCCGCAAGGCTCGCCTCGTCCACCGCGTAGGAATGGTTCTGGGAAGTGATCTCGATCTTTCCGGTCGTAAGGTCCTTTACCGGGTGATTTCCGCCGCGGTGGCCGAATTTCAGTTTGTACGTTTTCGCGCCGCAGGCCAGCGCCAGGATCTGGTGCCCGAGGCAAATGCCGAAAATCGGCAGCCTGCCAAGGAGCGACCGCACCGTCAGGATCGTCTCCGGCACGTCTTCCGGATCGCCCGGCCCGTTGGACAGAAAGAGACCGTCCGGGTGAAGCGCAAGGATCTCCTCCGCCCCCGTATTCCATGGAACGACCGTCACACGGCACCCCCTGCGCACAAGGGACCGTACGATATTCCGCTTCATCCCGCAGTCGATCGCCGCCACGTGAAACCTTTCCTGCTCTCCGCAGACTGTGTACGGCCTCCGGCAGCTGACATGTGCGACCGCGTCGCGGGGCACCCGGTACTCCCTGATTTTCCGGAGACCCTCTTCCACGGACGTATCCGCGCCGGTAAGGAGCGCCATCCGGCTTCCGTGATCGCGGATCGAGCGGTTCAGTTTTCTTGTGTCGACGCCGCTGATCCCGGCGATGCCGTACTCCTCCATCACTTCCCCGAGCGTTCTTACGGAACGGAAATTGGAGGGCTCGTCGTTGTATTCCCGCACGATGAGGGCGCCGATCGTGGGCGTGTCCGTCTCATAATCGTCCTCCGCCATGCCGTAGTTTCCGATCAGCGGATACGTCATGACGACCGCCTGCCCGGTATAGGACGGATCGGACAGGATCTCCTGATAGCCGGCCATGGAGGTATTGAACACGATCTCCAGGATCTTCTCCTTTGCCGCGCCGAACGAGAACCCCGTGTACGCGGTGCCGTCCTCCAGGATGATCTTTCTGTCAGGCTGTTTTGCCATCTCTCTCCCCTCAGCCCTTTACGTGCGCAAGGGCCGCACCGACGAAGCCCAGGAACAGCGGATGCGGCTTATTGGGCCGGCTCTTGAATTCCGGATGATACTGCACGCCCACATAGAACGGCCTGTCCGTTAGCTCGACGGTCTCCACGAGTTTTCCGTCCGGGGAGATCCCGCTAAGACACAGCCCGCAGGATGCAAGCTTTTCCCGGTAGTCGTTGTTGAACTCGTAGCGGTGGCGGTGCCGCTCCGAGATCTCCGCCTTGCCGTAGCACCTCTCCATCGTCGTGCCGGGCCGGATCACGCAGGGATAAGCGCCAAGGCGCAAAGTGCCGCCTTTGTCGATGTCCTCGCTCTGCCCCGGCATGAAGTCGATCACCTTGTTTTTGCATTGTTCGTCGAATTCCCCGGAATTCGCGTCCGGAATGCCTGCGACGTCCCTGGCGTACTCGATGACGGCGATCTGCATCCCGAGGCAGATGCCGAAATACGGAAGATCCCTTTCCCGCGCATATTTCGCCGCGAGGATCATGCCGGCAGTGCCCCTGGTCCCGAAGCCGCCCGGAACGATGATCCCATCAAGGCCCCCGAGCAGCTCCGCGGCGTTTTCTTCGCGGATCTCTTCGGAATCGATCCAGTGGATATTGACATGGACGTTGTGCGAAGCCCCGGCATGGTGGAGCGCCTCCGCCACCGAAAGATACGCGTCGTGCAGACCCACGTATTTGCCGACCAGTCCGATCTCCACGCAGTGGGAACGGGCCCTGCCCATCCGCTCCACCATTTCCTTCCATTCCTCAAGGTCCGGCTCCGGCACGCTGATGCCCAGCTCGCGGCAGACCTTTTCCGAAAAACCGGATTTTTCCAGCATCAGCGGCGCTTCATAGAGGTTCGGCAGGGTGATGTTCTCGATCACGCAGTCCGGCTTCACGTTGCAGAACAGGGCGATCTTCCGGAAGATAGACTCCTCCAGCGGCTCGTCGCAGCGCAGAACGATGAAATTCGGATGGATGCCCATGCCCTGGAGCTCCTTGACCGAATGCTGTGTCGGTTTGGATTTGTGTTCCTCCGAGCCTTTCAGATACGGCACGAGCGTGACGTGGATGAAAAGGCTGTTTTCCCGGCCGACCTCCAGGGAGATCTGGCGCACCGCCTCGATAAAAGGCTGGGATTCGATGTCGCCGATCGTGCCGCCGATCTCCGTGATCACCACGTCGGCGTTCGTCTTCTTTCCGACGCGGTAGACGAACTCCTTGATCTCGTTGGTGATGTGCGGGATCACCTGGACCGTCGAGCCGAGATACTCGCCGCGGCGCTCCTTGTTCAGCACGTTCCAGTAGACCTTTCCGGTGGTGAGGTTGGAATACTTGTTGAGGTCCTCGTCGATGAACCGCTCGTAGTGCCCGAGGTCGAGATCCGTTTCCGCGCCGTCCTCGGTGACGTAGACCTCGCCGTGCTGATAGGGGCTCATCGTGCCCGGATCCACATTGATGTACGGGTCCAGTTTCTGGGCCGCCACCTTAAGGCCCCTCGCCTTCAGAAGACGTCCGAGCGACGCCGCCGTAATGCCCTTTCCCAGGCCGGAGACCACGCCTCCAGTCACAAAAATATATTTTGTCATGATCGTCTTCTCCTTTATGCCCGCTGCGCGTCTCTATTCCCATTCCACCGTCGCCGGCGGTTTGGAGGAAATATCGTAGACTACCCGGGATATGCCCGCCACTTCCCCGGTGATCCGGCTGCTCGCCCGCTCCAGCACCTCAAAGGGAATGCGCGACCAGTCCGCGGTCATGAAGTCGTCGGTGGAGACCGCCCGGAGCGCCACCGTATAGCCATAGGTCCGGGCATCCCCCATCACGCCGACGGTGCGGGTATCGGTGATGACCGCAAAATACTGGTCCGGGCGCTGCTTTTGCGGCAGGCGGTCCACCTCTTCCCGGAAAATGGCGTCCGCCGCCTGCAGGATCTGCACTTTCCTTGCGGAGACGTCGCCGATGATCCGTACCGCAAGGCCCGGCCCCGGGAAAGGCTGGCGCCATACCAGCTCGCGCGGCAGTCCCAGCATGGTGCCGACCGTCCGCACCTCGTCCTTGAAGAGGTCCCGGAGGGGTTCGACGATCTCGTCAAAAGAGATCCTCTCCGGCAGGCCGCCCACGTTGTGATGGCTTTTGATAACGGCGGACGCGCCTTTTCCACTCTCGATCACGTCCGGGTAAATGGTCCCCTGCGCGAGCGCGTGGACATGGCCGATCTTCTTCGCCTCCTCTTCGAAGACGCGGATGAATTCTTCTCCGATGATCTTCCGTTTCCGCTCCGGTGCGGTGATCGACGCGAGCCGGCGCAGGAACCGCTCCTGCGCGTCCACCCGGATCAGGCGCACGCCGAAGGTCTCCCGGAAGGTCTTTTCCACAAGATCCGCTTCCCCCTTGCGAAGGAGCCCGTGATCCACGAAAACGCAGATGAGGTCCTGCCCGATGGCCCGGTGAAGAAGCAGCGCCGCAACAGACGAGTCCACGCCGCCGGAAAGCGCGAGCAGCACCTTTTTCCCGGCGAGGGATGCGCGGTACCGCGCGATGGCCTGTTCCGCGTAGTCGGCGGCGTCCCAGTCGCCCCGGCACAGGCAGATGCGGTAGAGGAAGTTATGCAGGATCTGTTTTCCGTATGCGGTATGCGTCACCTCGGGATGGAACTGGACGCCGTAGAGCTTCTTTTCGTCGTCGGCGAGCGCGGCGCAGGGGCACTTCGGCGTCGAGGCGATCACCCGGTATCCCGCAGGCGGCGCGCTGATGAAATCGGTATGGCTCATCCAGCAGACGCTTTCCTCCGGAACGTCCCGGAACAGGATATGACGCGCCGCATGGAGCTCCGTCTTTCCGTATTCACTGCCGCCTTCCGCGGCGGATACGGTCCCGCCCGCAAGATACGCAAGAAGCTGGGCGCCGTAACAGATGCCGAGGATGGGGATCCCCGCCTTAAGGATCTGCGGATCATAGTGCGGGGACGCCGGGTCGTAGACGCTCATCGGGCCGCCGGTAAAGATGATCCCGCACCAGCCTCCGCTTCGGATCTCCTTAAGCGAGATCCTGTCATAGGACCGTATTTCCGCATAGACGTGCTCCTCCCGCACCCTGCGGGCGATGAGCTGGTTATACTGCCCTCCGAAATCCAGAACCAGTA
>JAFOIS010000089.1 GCA_017420605.1 Lachnospiraceae bacterium
CCGTCGCCGAGGTGCGGCCCGGCCGGGAAACATTGACCCGAATCGTCAAAAATCCACGAGAAGGTCAACAAATTCCGCAGCCGTATTGCGTGCCGGCCGGGAAACATTGACCCGAATCGCCAAAAATCCAGGAGAAGGTCAACAAATTCCATCGCCGGAGCAACTGCCGGCGTGCATCGGCGTGAAAGGGGAAGTCTATGAGCGCTTTATCGGAAGATTTAACGAAGAGACTGCAGGAAATGGAAAAAGAGATCGCGGTTCTGGAGAAAAGAAGAAAGACAAAAGAATCGCAGGGGCATATCAGGGTCAGTAAAGACAAGGGAAGATACAGATACTACCTGGTGACGCCGAAAAGCGGGGTCTCTGGAAAATTCCTGAAAAAGAAGGATAGAGAAGTAGCAGAACGGCTGATCCAAAGGAAGTATGAAGAAAGCATGCTTGCGTCATTATACGAGGAACAGGAGATCCTGCTGAAGCTACATACACTCTATCAAAAGGAGAAAGAACATTTCTTCTACGGACCCGAAGAAAGAATCTGGAGCGGCCTTGCGGAAGGCAGAAGACAGCTGGCCAGACCCGTCATTCCGGATGATGAACTGTATATAAGAGAATGGCAGGCAGAAGAGTATGAACGGAAACCGTTTGCGCCGGATGCCCCTGAGTTTTATACGGACAGCGGCATACGTGTCCGGTCGAAGACAGAACTGATCATAACGGAAATGCTGGAGAAAAAGGGCATTCCCTTTTATTATGAAAAGCCGCTGGTATTGAAAGGGGTCGGCAGGATCCATCCGGATTTCACAGTGCTGAATGTAAAAAAGAGAAAAACCATGTACTGGGAGCATCTGGGGAAAATGGACGATATAGACTATCTTGACCATGCGCTGGGACGGATCGGCAATTATGAGGCGGCAGGACTGTTTCCGGGGAAAGATCTGATCCTGACATACGAATCCTCTTTGAGACCGATCAGTACGAAGATGATAGAGAAAACTATCACGACATATCTTCTGTGACGATTCCGTTGATGCTATTTTTTCAAAACCCCTATTGACAATAAATTCAAACTGTATATACTGAATATATACAGAAGATACGGAAGGGAAAAGCATGCAGCTGATCATTGACGAAAAGAGCGGTGTTCCGATCTACGACCAGATCTATCAGGCGATCCGGCAGCAGATCCTGGACGGGACCATACCGGAGGGGGAAATGCTTCCGTCGATCCGGAATCTTGCAAAGGACCTCCGGATCAGCGTGATCACCACGAAGCGGGCCTACGAGGAACTGGAAAAGGAAGGCTGCATCTATCCGGTGCCGGGCAAGGGTTTCTATGTGGCTCCGATGGACGTTGCGCTCGTGCGCAGGGCGCATACGGCAGAGATCGAAACGCATCTCAGGGAGATCCGGAAGCTGGCGGCGCCGCTCGGGATCACGAAGGAAGAGATCTCAGACATGCTGGACCGGGTCTTCGAAGAGTAGGAAACAAAAGCCCGCCGCAGGGCAGCGGCACAGGAAAATGAAAAGCCCGCCGCAGGGCAGCGGCGCAGGAAATGGTGGAACGAAATGCGAAGCCGTCGTGAAGACACGGCGGAAAGGAACGAAAATGAACGCGATCGAAGTAAAAGACCTCTGCAAAGAATATCCCGGTTTTACACTGGACCATGTAAGCTTAACACTCCCGTCCGGCTGCATCCTGGGTCTCGTCGGAGAAAACGGCGCCGGCAAGAGCACGATGATCCGCCTCATGCTGGGGCTTATCCGGAAGAGCGGCGGCAGTATTTCCCTGCTCGGCAGCGAAGCCGGGGACGCGAATGCTTCCGTCCGCGATGACATCGGCGTTGTGCTGGACAACGTCGGCCTGCCTCTGCGTATCAAGACAAAAGAGGTCGGGAAGATCATGGCGAAGGCTTTTTCGAGATGGGATCAGGCTGCGTATGAAGGATATCTTCAGAGGTTCCGGATCCCGCAGGACAAGCGGTTCATGGAAATGTCGAACGGCACGAAAATGAAACTCGGCCTTGCCATCGCGCTTTCCCACAACGCGAAGCTTTTGATTCTCGACGAGGCGACCAACGGTCTCGATCCCGTGGCGCGCGACGACGTGAACAGCATCCTGATGGAGTTCACGCGGGATGAGAACCATTCGATCCTCATTTCCTCCCATATCGTCGGCGACCTGGAGAAACTGTGCGATTACATCGCGTTCCTGCACAAGGGAAAACTGCTTCTTTGTGAAGAGAAAGACGTGCTCGCCTCCGAGTACGTGGTCGTCCGTGGAACGAAAGAGGAACTTAATGAGCTGCCGTCATCGGCGGTCCTGCATAAGGAGACGACGCCGTACAGCGCGGCGGCGATCGCCCGCAGGGATGCGGTACCGGAGGGCATGACGGTCTCACCGGTCAGTATCGAAGAACTCTTCGTCAGTATGGTGAAGTCGGAAAGCTACGACAATACGCTCCTTTAAGCGGCGGAAGGTCCGCTGAACGGCGGATGCTCCGCTGAACGGCGGAAGGTCCTGTGAACGGCGGAAGGTCCGCTGAAAGGCAGAAGGTCCTCTGAACAGCGGAAGGACCCGGCAAAAGGGACCGCCGGAAAGAGGAGAGACGGAGCGATCATAAAACGGCCGCCAGCGGGGCGGGAAAGGATAGATCATGAAAGCATTACTGCAGAAAGATTTTTATGAGACTGTGACCTCCATGCGGGCAGTATTCCTGGTCATACTCATTTTTACGGCCGTGTCGCTGCTCACGCCGGCCAGTTCCATCATCATACCGTATCTCGTGATCCTGCCGGGCACCACGGTCGCCACGATCCTGAACCTGGAAGAGCAGAACGGCTGGATGGTATATGCCGGGACGCTGCCGGTCCGGCGCAGAACACAGGTGATGGAAAAGTATCTCTACGGTGCGCTTCTCGTGGCAGGGGGCAGCCTGCTCGCGCTTCTCATACAGTGGACGTACACCTTCCGCGGACAGGCGGAATTCCAGCCGGCAGTATCCTTCCTGTCATATTTAAGCATCGGTCTTATGGCGCCGGCGCTCCTTCTGCCGTTTGCCTACTGGCTCGGCGCGGAAAAAGGCCGCTATATCACCATGTTCCTGGTCATCGGGATCGTCATGCTCGTTCTCACGCAGAGCAGGGACAGCGGTACGATCCTTCCGGCCTCGGTCCCGGTGTGGGCCGTATTCCCGGCCTGCGTCGTGATCTATCTGGTCTCGATGTTCCTTTCCATGCGGATCTATGAAAAGAAGGAGCTGACAAGGTAAGCGTATGCTGAAAGACGTCAATTCGGAAGATCTTCACGGCGCCATAGAACTCGCGTGCCGGGCCATGGCCGGCGCACTCAACGCGGACGACGGCGAAATGCCGTTCTTCAGCGCTACGGCTTGGCCGGATCCCCATCTTTCCTTCAGCCGTCATCACGGCGAATCGCATGTGCCGGGACGGCATCTCAATGCGCTGCTGAACGCGAAAGACCTGGGATTTTCAGTCGATGAACACGCTGTCCGGTGCGAGGAACGTGCGGCGTTCTTCTCTTTCTCTGGTGCGGCGCCCCTGCCGATGAGCCGTTACGAGATCAGCGACCCCGGCCCGTATTTTTTCCTGGATCACAACTGCCGCGAGGGGATGTTCGCCCTTTATGCCCTGTCCCGATTTGAGGGAAATGAAAAAGCGGACCGCCTTGCGCGGGAAATGATCGCGTATATCAACGCGCATTACCTTCCGGATTTTGCCTGGGACGGGGATCTGGAGAGCCGCGGCGTCCGGACGATGCTGAGCCCGTTCATTGCCGGC
>JAFOIS010000090.1 GCA_017420605.1 Lachnospiraceae bacterium
GCGATCGGTATCAACCTCGCCCCGTCCGCGATCAACAGCTGCTCCACCAACTGGCCGATCGCCCTCGTCGCGATCCTGGTCATCATTATCTGCAACATCTGGGGCCGCGGCATGATCAAGATCATCCCGATCCTGATGGGCGTCATCGCTTCCTATCTTGTCGCCGCCGTTTCAGGCGTCATTGACTTTACGCCCGTAAAAGAAGCTGCCTGGGTCGGCCTTCCGGTCATCTGGGAGCGCACGGTCTTCGGTCTCTTCGGAAGCGGCAGCGTCGACAGCGCCCTTCTTCTTACCGCCGTCATCACGATCCTTCCGATCTCGTTTGCGACCATGATGGAACACATCGGCGACATCTCCGCGATCTCCTCGACGGTCGGCCAGAACTTCATCAAGGATCCGGGCCTCCACAGAACGCTGACGGGCGACGGCCTTGCGACCACGGTAGCGTCCCTCTTCGGCGCTCCGGCAAACACGACCTACGGCGAGAACACCGGCGTGCTCACGCTGACCAAGGTCTACGACCCGTTCGTGATCCGCCTTGCGGCGGTCTTTGCGATCGTCCTTTCCTTCTGCCCGAAGTTCGCGGCTGTCATCGAAGTGATGCCTTCCGCGACGGTCGGCGGCATTTCGCTGGTCCTTTACGGCATGATCTCCGCAGTCGGTGTCCGCAATATCGTTGAGACCAAGGTCGACTTCACGAAGAGCCGCAACGTTATCATCGCGGCCCTGATCCTGGTCCTTGCGATCGGCATCAACTACTCGGCAGCCGGCGCGATCAGCTTCCCGATCGGCTCCATGAACGTCAGCCTTTCCGGTCTTGCGGTCGGCTCGCTCGTCGGTATTCTGCTGAATGCGGTCCTGCCCGGCAAGGATTTTTCCTTCGTCGAAGGCGAAGCCAATAAGACCGGCGTCGACTTCGAGATGGCCCAGGGCGAATCGCTTGCAAAGAAAAACAGGAAGAAATAAATAAGCGAAACAGACACAAAGATCCCGGCCTCCATAAAGGACCGGGATCTTTTTTTACCCTATTCTTCTTATGCGAGATTCAGGCGTTTCTTCAGGATGCATGTCGTGCCGAAGAAGTATATCACGCCGAGGACCGCAAGTATCGCCGCGACCGTCAGCATGATACCGGAAGCACTCGGCTCCGCCGCATTCGGCCCGGTCCCCTGCATGACACCGGACAGAACGCCGGCCGCCGTCAGAATAACGGTGAGAAGGATCTGAATGCCGATGTAAGATGCGACCGCCAGAAGAAGCTTATTCTTGTTGGCAAGGTTGCCGATCGCCATGCAGAAATAATACAGGAGGATCCCGCTGATAACGCTCACGGTTCCCATAACGGCAAGGCTTGTGAATTCGACACCGTTCTCCCTGAGGAATTCTCCCGCCATATCAAGCAGCATGCCGAATTCCTTCTGCCGAAGAATCGTCGGCAGGATGCCGGACGTCAGTGAAAGAAGGAGGCCCGAAAGAACGGCGACAACCAGCGCGATCAGCTGCCACAGGACCGCTGTGATCAGCTTGCACAGTACGTGCTGCCAGGCCGGGACCGGCAGGGTATGCATAAGGTAGCCCTCTCCCTGCAGCATGTTGTTATAAAACCGCATGATGATCATGATCGTCGTCATGATCGCCATGGCGTTGATGAGAAGTACGTAGATCAGGAACAGCGCGATCATCAGGATCATGACAAGCGTTCCGCCGCTGCCCAGCCCGAAGCTGAATACCTCCTCACCGTCTACGATCTCCGCACCTGTATTTATGCGGCTGCCGAAGGGGACCACAAATCCCAGCAGCGCGCCGCTTGCGACGACCGCCGCGTAGATAAACCACATCACGCGGCTTGTGGATTTCAATTCATATCTGATCAGTTTGCCCAGCATCGGAATACCTCCCTGAAATACTCGTCGACGGACTTTCCTTCCTTCATGCGGATATCGTCCACCGTCCGGTGCGCGATCAGTTTTCCATTATTGATGATGACCGCCTCATCCAGCATCCGCTCGACGTCCGCAATGAGGTGCGTGGAAATGACGACAAGCGCGTCCTCGGAATAGTTCCGGAGGATCGTTTCCAGGATATAGTCCCTGGAGGCCGGATCCACGCCGCCGATCGGCTCATCCAGAAGATAGACGGACGCACGGCGGCTCATCGCCAGAATGAGCTGCACCTTTTCCTTCGTTCCCCGTGACAGGGTCTTCAGCGTCGCTTTTTCGGAGATCGCAAGCCGGTCCAGCATATCCTTTGCCCTTGCCATATCAAAGTCTTCGTAAAAATCCGCAAAGAAGGCAAGGAGCGTCTTTACGTCCATCCAGTTCGGCAGATAATGCGCATCCGGAAGATACGACACAAATTTCTTCGTTTCAATACCCGGCTTAAGACCGTCGATGAGGATCTCCCCGCCGTTCGGCACAAGAAGCCCGTTGGCCAGTTTGAGCAGCGTCGTCTTTCCGCTGCCGTTCGGCCCCAGAAGCCCCACGATCCTACCGGATGCAAGTTCTAGATCGATATGGTCCAGAGCGACCAGGCCGCCGTAGCGCTTCGTGAGATCTAAGCAGGCCAGTTTTGCACTCATATGTTTTTCCTCCTTTGTTCCTCCTGCTGCATCGGTCCGGCGCCTTCCGGCGGTGTATCAGATGCGTTCCTGCGGTCCTGCGGCAGTGCTTCCGTCCGCGTCACTTTTTCATCACGGACCGCGTCCGCAAGGACCTGCGCGATCCTGTCCGGCCCGAACCCCAGGGAACGCATATCGGCAAGAAACCGGCTTGCAAGATGCCTTGCCATTTTCTCCGAGACCGCACCGATCTTTGCCGTATCATCCGTTACGAAGCGGCCGCTGGTGCGCTGCGCATAGACCAGCCCTTCATTTTCAAGTTCGGTCATGGCCCGCTGCATCGTGTTCGGATTGACGCCGGCTTCCTCCGCCAGTTCCCGCACGGGCGGCAGTTTCCCGCCGGGCGGATATTCGCCGCTTATGATCCGCTGTCCGATCTTCTCCGCGACCTGCAGGTAGATCGGCTGCGTGCTGTTAAGCTCCCATGACATCGCGTGCTCCTTTCCATGTTGATTGTATGATTGTATTACTGTCTTAATACAATATATACCATTCACATATTCTGTTGTCAAGCCAAAAAATAAGGCGGCAGCATTCCGCTGCCGCCCAGGTGTGCCGCCCGTCGGGAGAACACCCTGCTTTCTATCTGCTTTTCGTTGATCAGTTTCCTGCTTTCCTTCTTTAATCGGGCTGCACGGCGGTCCGTCAGAAGATCTTTCCCGGATTGAGAATACCGTTCGGATCGAAGACTTCCTTGATGCCGCGCATGAGCATGACCTGCTTTTCGCCCAGCGTGCGGCGCATATATTCTTTTTTCGCGTAGCCGATCCCGTGCTCGCCGGAGACCTGGCCCCGGAGTTCACCCGCTTTCTCATACATGAGATCAAAGCCGCGCGTCATCTTCTCTTTCCACTCCTCTTCCGGAAGATCGTCCCGGCAGAGATAA
>JAFOIS010000091.1 GCA_017420605.1 Lachnospiraceae bacterium
GACAGGCTGACGTACGGTTCCGTAAGCTGCGCAACGAATAAGGACGGTATTTCGGAGGAGCTTTTCAGAAGTCTCCGTCCGGAAGCGGAATTCCAGATCGACCATCATTACCGGCACCTCGTATGGGAGGATCCGCGGGAGTGTGTGGACGCGGACGGAGTTGACCTGCCGTTCGATCTTGCGGAGATCGAAAATACGGACAGTATCGAAGTCAGCATCCCGTATATCCCGGCGATGGAAGGGAAAGGAACGGGCTCGTTCCGGCTTCCGCTCGCCGTGCAGAAGACGGTGCGCGGAAACGGCGTCGAATATTTTATCAGCGGCACGGTCTTTTCAGAGGATATGACGTGGGAGGATATCGGTGCCGATCCCGGCATATTCGGAAAGATCGGACAGCTTCTGCGCGTCAACACGGTCGTGCAGATCCTGCTCGGCACGGAAGACGGCGTGCTCAAATGGGCGACCTGTAAGCAGGGACAGATCACCTATGACCGGAACGTAAAAAATCCGGCGTACGGCTATGACATTTTCCTTGCGAGCAGGTGCGCGGTATACGCGCCGAAGGCGGAATAACAAAACGATAAAGAACCACACAAAAACAGGGCCTGACCTTTCGGTCGGGCCCTCATTTTACATCAGATACGTCATGGGATCAGGCCGGTTTTGACGTCTGGTACTGCTTCCGGAACTGCGAGGGCGTAAGGCCGGTGTTCCGTTTGAAGAATGCCGAGAAATTGGCGATGTTTTCGTAGGCGAGGCGCGAGGAGATCTCCTCAACGCTCCAGCCGGTGTTTACCAGAAAGTCGACGGCGATCTCGAGACGCGCTTCCACGAGTTTCTCGCGGAAACTTTTTCCGTAGATAGACTGAATGATCCGGGCCAGCTGGCGCCTCGATACGCCGAGCCGCTTTGCAAGAGCGTCCTGGCTCACCCGGTGGCAGAATTCACCGCTGAAATAGGCGTCGATCACGTCGCTGCGCCGGTCGTGAAGGCTCAGATTATCCGGGACCGCCGTAAGGGAAGCCGCCGGCAGGACGGCGCGGAGCACCTGGGCAAACAGCAGCGAAAGCATGGAGCAGACCGAACTGTGCGTCATCGTATCAAAACGGGCGGCTTCTTCCCGGATCAGGCTGACGAGCGGCAGAAGGGACGGCAGATGGCGGATGGTGATCGGCACCCGGAGCGCTTCCTCCGCTGCATCGCGTGCCGCTTTGCTGATACTGTCGTCGAATTCGAGCCGGAAGCAGAAGCATAACTTATTGAACTGCCGGGGCGACGCGCTTTTCTGGGAATGAAATACGCCCGGCGCGATCAGCATGAACTCGCCCGCGGACAGGGTATAATACTTTCCGTCCGCATAGTAGACGCAGGAGCCGTTATCGACGAACTGGAACTCGCAGTCCCGGTGGCGGTGCTGATAATTCCTGGCTTCATCCTTATCCGGTATATAATGTACGTGCAGTTCCGAGGCGCGGATGTGGAAATGTCCGGCCGTAAAGTAATAATCCGGTTCGATCCCGAGATCGGTCCTTGTCGTATTCATGCGGGTCACCTGTTCTCCTTATATGCTGTCCGGAGTCTGCCACTTATTGATAATAGACACAAACGAACCGGGAATCAATAAAAATTTATGAATTTGCGACAGGAATTGCGTCCTTTTGTCGGCTTCCCTTATTGCGGGAATGAACGGCAGTTTCTACAATAAAAGCAGATGGCGGGGGAGGCGCACGCCGCTCCGGGTCAGATGGGATACACAGTGTCAGACCGGCATTTTCATCGTAAAGGAGGCCTTTATGTCAAAATCACAGGATCTGTACAAACACGCGAAAGCCCGCATTCCGGGCGGCACACAGCTCCTTTCCAAACGGCCGGAGCAGTTTCTGCCGAACCAGTGGCCGAACTACGCCGTCAAGGCGAAGGGCTGCGAGGTCTGGGATCTGGACGGGAATCATTATTATGACCTGACGTCGAACGGCATCGGTTCCTGCCTTCTGGGCTATGCGGATCCGGACGTTACCGCGGCGGTGGTGAAGAGAGTCGAAAACGGCAGCATGTCGACGCTGAACGCGCCGGAAGAAGTATATCTTGCGGACCGGCTCTGCGAGATCCACCCGTGGGCGGAAATGGTGCGTTTTGCAAGAACAGGCGGCGAGACCTGCGCGGTCGCGGTGCGTATCGCGCGCGCCACAACAAAGAGGGACGTCATCGCGATCTGCGGTTATCACGGCTGGAGCGACTGGTATCTTGCGGCGAATATCGCCATGAAGGACGGCCTTGACGAACTGCTTCTGCCGGGCCTTTCCCCGACCGGCGTTCCGAAGATCCTCGGCGGCACCGCGATCCCGATCCGGCACGGCCATGTGGATGAATTCGACGCGGTCATCCGCGAATACGGCGACCGGCTGGCGGCGGTCATCATGGAACCGTTCCGGCACGAGGTCCCGGCGCCCGGCTATCTTGAACATATCCGCGACGAGGTACACCGGGTCGGCGCGCTCCTCATTTTCGATGAGATCACGATCGGCTGGCGTTATACCTTCGGCGGCTGCCATCTGACGACGGGCGTGAATCCGGATATCGCGGTCTTCGCGAAGGCGCTTGGCAACGGCCATCCGATCGGCGCCGTCATCGGCACGAAGGAAGCCATGGACGCGGCGCAGGATTCCTTTATCAGCAGCACGTACTGGACGGAGGCGGTCGGCCCGACGGCGGCGCTTGCCGTTATCGATAAGATGGAAAAGACGAGGGCCTGGGAAGTGGCAATGCGCGTCGGCGAAACGGTCCAGAAGGACTGGATGGACGCGGCAAGCCGCTACGGCGTGAAGATCAGCTGCACCGGCATTCCGTGCCTTGCGCACTTCGGCTTCGAAGAAGACGGCCTCGCGCGGAAGACGCTGTATACGAAGCTTATGCTCGATCAGGGGTTCCTCGGCACCACGATGATCTATCCGACGATCTGCCATACCGACGAGATCCTTGCGCTGCACCGCGACGCGATCGACAAGGTCTTCAGGAAGATGGGCGAGATCATTCCGAAGGGGCCGGATGCGGTACGCGCGGCGATCGGCGGCCCGGTCTGCCAGAGCGGATTCAAACGGCTCGTAGACTGACGGCAGTAAAGCAGTAAAAGGACACGGCAGGGAAGCCGGAAATCGGAACGA
>JAFOIS010000092.1 GCA_017420605.1 Lachnospiraceae bacterium
TGGGTCTCCGCATTGCCGAGACCGTTCGTATCGGTGTCGAAGTAGCCGTTGTCACGGATCCAGAGCATCTTCTCGACGACTCTCTTCATTTCATCGGAATTCCACTGCTCATAGTCCAGGTTCTGCAGTTTGGAATAAAGATCCCAGCTGGTCGACGCGACCATGGGCCAGAACCAGTAGTTCGTCGGATATTCGTGCGCCATCAGGCCGCAGGCGCCGAGCGCATCCGCGCCGAGAGCGTCGCACTGCTGGGCCATTTCCTGGAAGCTCGCCCAGTCGGTCGGGACCGTGATGCCGTTCGCCTGGAACCATGCATCGTCATACCAGAGACCTTCCATGTACAGCATGTCGGCCATGACGTAATGCTTGCCGTCCTTCTCGCCGATGCCGAACAGGCTCATATCCATCAGGTCGCCGAGTTTCTTCGTGCCGTCCATCGTCGGAACTTCGAAGATGCCGTCGATCGGATAGGCGATACCCTGGTTGATCGCGTCAAAGTACGGAAGATCGCCCGCGTTGCAGTTGTAGATGTCATATGCGTTGCCTTCCAGGATGGAGGTGCGCAGGACGTCTGCAGCGCCGGCCGTGAATTCCAGTTCGACCTCGAGGCCCGGATAGAACTCCATCATCCGCTTGATCGCCGGTTCATAATAGTTTCCGCCGCCGCCGACCGTCAGAAGAACGCGAAGTTTTCTGCCCTCGTACTTATTGCTGCCGGGCTGGGTCTCCCACGTATAATCCGCGATCTTGAAACCTTCCGCCGTCGTGTCCACCTTCGCCGCATCGCCGCCTCCGGAACCGCCGGAGCCGCCCGCTCCGCCGCAGGCCGCGAGGGAAAGGACCATCACTGCTGCCAAAAGCATTGCCAGTAACTTCTTCATTTCCATTGCCTCCTTCAAAACAATTTTGAAATGGTGCGCCGCAGACAGTCTCCACTGTCTGCTTTTTTATTGTACGCTCGTTTATTTGTGCTTTTAATCCAATAATTTTGGCATTTGTTCCGCTTTTTTTGTGAAATACGCAAGCACAATTTGACTTTATGCCCTCATTTCCATAGTATAATAGAAGTGTTTCCATCTTACGGACCGGAGCGGGACGATCTATGCCAAAAAAGCTGCATTCCTATTTCGAGGCGCTGAGCATTCGCAGGAAAATGACGTACATTATCCTGGGCTTTGTTCTGATCCTGCTCATCTTCTTTTCCCTGATCTTCCGCGTCATGATGTCCGATCTCAGAGAAGCCGCCGTCAGCCGGAACGCCGAAGCGCTGTCCCTCATCATGACGGACCTGTCGAACTATGAATCGACGCTGGAGTCCCTGTCGACCCATATCATCAAAAACGATTATGTGAAACAGTATGCTTCTTCCAGCGCGTCCGAAGCCGACAAGACCGCACTCCAGTCGCAGATGTCCCGGAACACCTTCAAGGAGAACTATTTCAACTTCTCCGCCTCCAATACCGGCGTATCCGGCTTTGCGATCGCCAAAAGCGCCGACGATTATACCTTTGCCAACGCTAACGAAGTCCACGACACCGCCTTTTATGACAGACTTGTTTCCTACGTGATTTCAGAACATCCGTCCATGGGCGGCAACGCGTATATGGCGCTGCCGGACGATCTCTACCGGGAAGCAAACTTTCTGTGTTATGTGATGCCCATCGCGGATCCCGACCGGCAGACCATCGAAACCGGCGGATACTTCATTCTCTTCGTCAGCCGCTACGGCATCACGAAGATCATGGCCCGCTATCAGGCGGCCGGGACAGGCGTTTCGATCGTCGACTCCCGAGGCAATCCGATCCTGGAGAGCGGCGCTCTGCACTCCCGTCCGGGTATTGAAGATCTCCGGACGCTCAAAGACCGGGAGATCCGCATCCTTAAGGACAGCGACCGTATCCTTCTGGCCGGACGCCTTACCAATACGGACTGGTTCGTATTTTATGAAACGCCGACCGCGCCGATCGACGCACAGATGCGCAAGTATCAGATCATGACCGCGTTTATGGTAGCAGCGATCGTTCTCGTCGCTCTTCTCATGATCCGGGCGATCAGCGCGTCCTTTACCCGGCGGATCACGGAAATGACCACCGTCATGGCGGATGTCCGCAGCGGGAACATGGACAGCCGCTATCCGGTGCGCTATCACGACGAGATCTCTCTCATCGGAGAGGAATTCAACCGGATGATCGATGAGATCCAGAACTACGGCCTTACCATGGCGGTCCGCGACCTCCGCGAACGGGAGGCCTCCCTGCGCGCGCTGCAGAGCAATATCAGCCCGCATTTCCTCTATAATTCCCTGGACTGCATCCGCACCTCGGCACTGCTCGCCAACGACCAGGCCGCGGCGAAACAGATCCAGCTTCTTGCCGACATGTTCCGCTACGTCACGACCGCAGACGTCTCCAAGCGTGAGACCGTGACGATCCGGCAGGAAATGAAGCATGTGGGCGATTATCTTGCTCTTCTGCGCTACCGCTTCCAGGACCGCTACACGGTCAACATACAGGTAGCGGATGAGATCCTGCCGCTGTGTATCCTCAAGCTCGTCCTGCAGCCTGTCATCGAAAACTCGTTTCAGCACGGCATCCGGCACCTCGCGGAAGGCGGTGTGGTGAACGTTCTGGGATGGGCGGAACACGGGCGCGTGGTCATCTTCAAGATCTCCGACAACGGCGCCGGCATCGCAGTGGAAGAGCTTCACCGCCTCCGGGCCCTGCTGCAGGAGGATCCGCTGACCGAACGGGAGAACACATTCATGGGACTTCTCAACATCAACGACCGGATCCGGATCGCCTACGGCAATGAGTACGGCGTGTCCGTAGAGAGCGAACTGCATAAAGGCACGGAGATCACGATCCGGCTTCCGTACCTGAAAAACACGGAGGAAAAGTGACATGCTAAGAGCGATCCTCGTTGACGACGAAAGCAATGTGCTTCTGGGCCTCCGGCATCTGGTAGACTGGGAAGCACAGGGCTTCATGATCGCCGGAACATTTCAGGATGCAGGCGAAGCGCTCGAAGCGATCCGCCTTGAA
>JAFOIS010000093.1 GCA_017420605.1 Lachnospiraceae bacterium
ACGTAGGCCAGCACGATGCCGGCCGCGACCCCGAGGATCCCGCCGAGCGACGTCAGCATGACCGACTCCGTCAGGAACTGGCCGAGGATCCGGCTCTTCCGCGCGCCGAGCGCCTTCTTGAGGCCGATCTCCGACGTACGTTCCGTCACGGAAACGAGCATGATGTTCATGACACCGATACCGCCGACGAGCAGCGCGATGGACGCGATCCAGATGAGCAGGTTGTTGGTGCTGGCCGACAGCTCCTGCTGGTTGCGGGCCTTCTCGAGAAGGTCCTCCGCCTTGTAGGAAAGTTCTTCGTTATTCCCGGTGATGCACTTCGCCATGACGTCCGCGACTTCCTTGCCGACGTTGCTCATGTCCTCTACCCGGGCGGCACGTGCCACGCACATCTTCGGTTCGTCGTAATTGTAAATGACGGGCCAGATCGCGTCCGGCAGAAGGACCGTGCCGGATTCCGTCTGGTTATACGTGTAATAGTCCTGCAGCGAATTGATGACCGGCTGGAATTCCTCCGAACGCTTGAAGAGCCCGATTACCGTAAACGGTTCGTTCTTGATATCGATGACCGAACCGACCGCCCCGCCATCCGGGAAGAGCGCCGTCGCCGCGATCTCATCGAGCAGCACGACCTTGTGGTTCTTTGCGTAATCCACGTCGGCAAAGGCCCGCCCGCGGTAAATGACGTAGCCGCAGGTATTAAAGTAGTGACTGTCTACTCCCCGCATTTTCCCGCCGTTCAGCTGATTCTTTCCGTTGCGGACGCTGTCCGCCCAGGCGCGCGTGTAATAGAAGGAAGCGTCCTCCACGTCCGGGAAGGAGCGGATCTCCTTCATCATTTCCTCCGTGACCGGGATCACGCCCTCCGGCGTCTGGTAATCCATGTAGAAATCGTAATCGCCCTGTTTGAGCGTCACGTTGACGTTATTGTTGCCCGCGCCGATCAGGTTTTGCATGATCTGGTCGTTCGTGCCCTTGATCGTCGATACGATCGCGATGATCGAGGCGATACCGATGATCACGCCGAGCATGGTAAGGAACGACCGCAGCTTGTGCGACCAGATCCCGTGAAACGCGAAACGTAAATTCTCACCCATGATAACTGCTCCAATATTATTATGTACTTCCGTACCGTGATCCGTGAATCGTACCGGGAAGCGTTTTTCCCTTATCCTCAGCCCATATACAGCTCGTCCGGCGTGCCCTCGCGCGTCTTGGCGCCTTCCGCCAGTCCCTTGCCGTACGGGAACGCGATCCAGTCTTCCATCGAAACGCCGTCGATGATCTTGTAGCCGTCGCCGCTCAGCTGGCCGACGGTGATGAACGTCTTGTGCAGCAGCATATCCTCGCCGCGCTTCCAGACGTATTTCCGTCCGTCCTCTTCGCGGATGAACGCCTTCCAGAGGTAGAAGCTGTCGTCGTACCGCTGATTGCCGCCGAGGCTCTCGATCTGAAGCTGGACCCAGTTGTTATTGGAAAGACCTTCCGCATCATCTTCGATATACACGATGAACGGATACTGGGAATACGTGCCGTCGTTCCAGAACCAGCCGCTGGTATCCGGATACGGCGAGATCTCCGCGATCGTGCCCTGATACATCCTGCCGTTCTCCCAGCTCGTCACCGTCACAGCGTCGCCGACTTTTACGGTATCCAGGTTGAGCTCGGAAAGAACGCCGCGCACATACTGGCCGCCGGTCCCGGACACGCTGAGGAACGGGCCGCCGTCTCCGACAGGATTCGACGGATCGCCGACCTTGCGGACCACGCCGTCCATCCTCGCGTGCACTTCGCCTTCTTCGTCCGCCTTCTTCGCGTCGGCAAGCCTAAGCTCCGATTCGCGCATGTCGAGTTCGTACGCCTTCAGATTATCTTCCTGGGTCTTCTTTTCCGCGGCGAGTTCTTCCTTCGTGTACTGCGCGTTCGAAGGGATGATGCCGATCGCCGAAAGGTCCGCGCCGCTCATACCGCCGCCGTAGCCCCAGCCCGCGAGCCGGACGCCCACGCGCGTATACGTCGCACCGTCCGTAACGGAACCTTCCGGTCCCGTAAGGCGGATCTCCTCGGTCCAGGTCGCCGTGCGCACCCTGCCGCTCCGCGCCGCAGTCTGTTCCGCGCCGCCGTTGCTGCCGGATCCGCCGTTATCCTCGCTGCCAGATCCTTCTCCGTCCGCAGGCTGCGGAGACGGGACAGGGCTTTCCGTCGGTTCGGGGACCGGCGTTTCGGACGGTTCCGGACTCTCCGAGGGTTCTTCGGTCGGGGACGGCTCCGCGGTCGGAGACGGCTCGCCGCTCGGGGTCGGCTCACCGGTCGGCGTCGGTTCGCCGGTCGGTTCCACACTCGGCGTCGGCGTTTCCGTCGGTTCCGGCGCTGTGCCGTCGATGATGACCGGCTTCGTCCGGTCGGCAAAGTTCACCGTACCCTGCCAGTCATCCGCAACCGTGATCTTTCCGCCGTTCTGGCGGAACGCGGCCGAAAGCGCACCGGAGAGCCTGCCGCCCTCGCGCTCTTCCAGCACGAAATAGGCTTTCTTTGCCTTAAGTTCGTTCATAAGGGAGGCCGAAAGCTGTGTAGCGTTCTCC
>JAFOIS010000002.1 GCA_017420605.1 Lachnospiraceae bacterium
CCGATATAATATACTGCTTTCATATCCGTCTTCCTTTCTCTTGCGGCCGTCACCCGCAGCTGTCCCGCATATCTGTTCCCGCGGCTTCTTCCAAGATCCGCTTTTTCCTTACCGCAGCATTTCCTCCGCCCGTGCCGCGATATCTTCCGGCATGAGGTGATAGCCGCGGAGCATGACTTCGTAGTTTTCCCCGGACGTACCGAAGGTATCTTCGATGCCGACAAGATCGACAGGGATGCCGCTCTTCCGGAGCGCATGAAGGACAGCGCTCCCGAGACCGCCGTAAATGCTGTGTTCCTCCGCGGTGAGGACGGCCTTTGCGCCTTCGGCAAGGCGAAGGACTTCCGCCTCATCGAGCGGCTTGATCGTGCATACGTTGACGACCTTCGCCGAAATGCCCTTTTCCGCAAGAAGATCCGCCGCAAGGAGCGACTGCCATACCATATATCCGGTCGCGAAAAGCACGATGTCTGTCCCTTCGCGCATAACGCTCATCTTCCCGGCCGCAAACGGATCTTCCGGACGGGTCAGGACGGGCACGTCGTTCCGGTTGATACGGATATAGCACGGACCTGAGATCTCCGCCATCGCGCGAACAGCCTTTTCCGTCTCGACGGCGTCCACCGGAGAAAATACCGTCATATGCGGCAGGCCCCGCATGAGCGAGATATCGTCTACCGACTGGTGTGTCTTCCCGTCGCCGTAATCCGAAAGGCCGGCCGACGAGCCGCAGATCTTCACGTTCGCGCCGGGAATGCAGATCGACGAACGGATCTGGTCATAAGGTCTTCCCGTCGAAAAGACGGCGAAAGAATTGATGAAAGGGATCTTCCCGGTAAAGGAAAGTCCTGCCGCCACGGACGCCATATTCTGCTCGGCGATGCCCATCTGGAAATAACGCTCCGGGAACGCCGCGCCGAACAGCTTCGACATGGTCGAATTTCCGAGATCCGCCTCCAGAACGACGATATTCTTATTTTCTTCCCCGAGGCTCCGGAGCGCCTCGCCGTACGCGGCCCTGCAGTTTCTGTATTCCATAAGTCCGCCTCCTTTTACAGCGCCGCGCGCATTGCGGCAATACATTCCTTCGCGCGGACGTATTCCGCTTCCGTCAGGCTCCCGTTGTGATATTTCGGCCTGCCTTCCGCAAAATCGAAGCCCTTGCCCTTTACCGTTTTCGCGATAAGGATCGTAGGCACGCCCTTTGTATCCTCCGCCTCGTCAAACGCCGCAAGGACCGCTTCCATGTCATGCCCGTCGATCTCGATGACGTGCCAGCCGAAGCCGGCCCATTTTTCCCGAAGATCATGGATCGGGAAGACGGCCTCCGTTTCGGCGGTCGCCTGGATGCCGTTAAGGTCCAGGACCGCGCAGAGGTTGTCTGCTTTATAGTTCACGGCGGCCATCGCCGCTTCCCAGATCTGGCCCTCCGCGATCTCGCCGTCGCCGAGGATACAGTATACCCTCGGGATCCTGCCTTCCGTGGCACCGTCGAGCCGTACGCCGAGCGCCATGCCGAGGGAGACCGAAAGTCCCTGGCCCAAAGACCCTGTCACGGCTTCGATACCGGGCGTCCGCATGTCCGGATGTCCCTGCAGAAGGCCGTCGTACGTCTTGACGCCTTTAAACTCTTTCCTGTCGATGTACCCGAGCTCCGCAAAAGCGGCATACTGCGCCAGCACCGCGTGGCCCTTGCTCATGATGCACCGGTCGCGCCGCGGGTCCTTCGGATCCGGGTACACGTGCATCTTTTCAAAATAGAGCGCGGCGACGATATCCGCGGCCGAGCAGCTGCCGCCCAGATGCCCGACCTTGCCGGCCGGGATCATTTCCAGGATATCTTCCCGGATATCGATCGCGCGTTCCTTAAGCTTCCTTATGGTTTCTTCCGGATATGACATATGCAATGCCCTCCCTGCGTTTTTTCTGTGTTCTTCATTGTACCCCACATGCGGCATCATTATCAATCGCTGAAATGTATCTCGCCGGCCGTACAAAAGCGGCGGAACCTTACGTTCCGCCGCGCTGCGATCCCATTTCCGTCTTCCGGCAGCCGGAGATCCCTCCGGCGAAGCCCTTTTACAGACGTTCCTTTTTCTCGATATCCAGGAAGTATTTATAGGTGTCGACCGTGAGCTCGCCGCAGGCCGCTTCGTCGCAGGCGATGATCGCCGCCGGATGAAGCTGCAGGGCGGAGCAGGTCCACTTCTGGCTCACGCCGCCTTCTACGGAAGCCGCCAGCGCGCGCGCCTTATTGTGTCCGCTGATGAGGATCAGGACTTCCTTCGCGTCCGTGACCGTGCCGACGCCGACCGAAAGGGCCTGGGTCGGGACCTTCGACGTATCATAGCCGAAGAAGCGGGAATTCACGATGATCGTATCGGAAGTCAGATCGCGAACGCCGGTGCGGGAGCCGAGCGACGTGAAGGGTTCGTTGAACGCGAGGTGGCCGTCGACGCCGATGCCGCCGAGGAAAAGATCGATGCCGCCGTAGGAAGCGATCTTTGCTTCATACCGGGCGCATTCCGCGACCGGATCTTCGGCCATCCCGTTCAGGATATTGACGTTTTCCGCCGGGATATCGATGTGATCAAAGAAATTGTCGTGCATGAAATACCAGTAGCTCTGGTCGTGTTCGCGCGGCAGGCCGAGATACTCGTCCATGTTGAAGGTGACGACGTTCTTAAAGGTGATCTCGCCCGCTGCGTTCTTTCTTGCAAGTTCTTTATAGACGCCGATCGGGGAACTGCCGGTCGGAAGCCCTAATACGAACGGACGGTCTTCCTTGTGGGCATTGATCTTTGCCGCGATATAATCCGCCGCCCATTTGCACATCTTTTCATAATTGTCCTGGATAACAACTCTCATATGCCTCTCCTTTTCCGCTCCGGACTGTCGTCTTTCGGCCGCGCTCTCCTGCTGTCATTTGCCGGCGCATATACAATATCTGCCGCTTTTCAGCGGTCTTCCAACTATATACGCTATTCTATAGGACCTCATTTGTCAAGAAAAAGTGTCACGGCGCCCGGGGCCGGAACCTGCCTTACGCCGGCGAAAAAGCGCCTTGTGCCATCCGTCCGGGAATAGTATAACTATAAGGAGAAACCGAAGGAGGCAACTCATGAAGATCTGTCCGAAATGCGGTACCGAATTAAGCGACGAAAGCAAGTTCTGCACTAACTGCGGCACACCGGTACCTCCGGCGTCCGCATCCGTACCGGTCATGCCCTCCCAGGGTGCTCCGAAAGCCCCTGCCTCCGTACCGGTCATGCCTGCGGGAAATGCTTCCGGTCCCGCGCCTGTTCCGCTTATGGCGTCTGCCGCCGGCGAAAAGACGGGATCCGTGCCGAAAAAGAAAAGAAGCCCGGGCAAGATCCTGATCGCCGCCGTTCTTTTTCTGCTGCTCGGCGCCCTTATCCTGCTCGTCCTCCGCTTCCTCGGCTCTTCCGCAAAAGCGGTCGAACTTAACGAATGCGTAGAAGTCGCCTTTGCCGGCTATGAGGGCGACGGGCAGGTCTCGTATTACGTGAATCCGAACACCCTGAAAAAGCAGGTCGAAAAGGCGCTCGGCGAGTCCGTCGAATCCTCCGAAGTCGACCGGATGATCAGAATGATCGACCTCGACGTGACGCTGAAATCCAAAGCGGAAACCGAAAGCGGCGGAGACGGAGAAGACCCGCTGGAATTCAGCGAAACCGATATCTCCCACCTTTCCAGAGGCGACGTCATCAATGTCCGGATCATCTACGACGATCTGCAGAGAAGCTATCCCGATATCGAATTCAAGGGGAAATCCTTTGACGTCGAAGTCCGGGATGGACTGAAGTCTTACGCGTCGCTCGACCCGTTCCGGTTCGTGGAGCTCGGATTCTCCGGTGCTTCTCCGTTCGGAAAGATCGACCGGGACGCCTGCGGCGTATCCGGCGACTGCCCCGACGAATATCTGCCGTATTACCAGGTCTCCTACTACCGTCTGGATAAAATGAGCGACCTTGCCGTAGGAGACGTCATTCATATGACTTACACACAGGACGGTCAGCGCGCGATGCGGGCGGACGGCTACAAGGCCTCCCGGACCGAAGCGGACTACACCGTTCAGAATACGGATATGGCCCGGTATATCCGCGGCCTGTCGGAGCTCGATCAGACGGGCGTCGACCGGATCCGCGCGGAAGCGGACGACCGGATCCGCGCACGATGTGCGGACAAATACAAAGATCCGGACGCGGCCGTCTTCCTCTCCGCCCACCTCATGATCCCGAAAGAAGGCAACTGGGGCAGCAGAACGCTTCCGTACCTCGTGCTCTTTTACCGCGCGCAGTATACGACCGGCGAAGGCGGATCGAGCGAGACCGCCGAAGCCTACCTTGCCGTACGGAGTTCGGCGCTCTGGTTCGAAAAGCCGGAAGACGGCATCCCCGAAGAGATCTCTTTCAGTATTCCCGATTTCTCCGGCGCCGACATTTACACGGCGATGCAGGATATGGAAAACAAAGAACTGATCCAAAAGGAACTCTACCAGCGGTTTGAATGGAAATGAAGACCATGACGGCGTGTTTTTATCTGATCACCGACGACGGGGTGCAGTACCTTCCTTTTGCGGACCGTTTCCTTCTGGGCGGCGCGCAGGAAGGGGGACTTGCGGCCGGCAGAGCCTGGCTTGAAAAGCCCTGTATCGACGTCCTCCGTACCGGATACGGATACGGGATCTCCCGGCTTCCGGGGCAGCAGAACCTGCTTTTCAACGGTACGCAGCTTCCGGAAGGCGGTCCGTACCGGCTTACGCACGGAGATGTTCTCTTCGCGGGAAGCCCTGACATGCAGGACTACTTCCTGCTCCTGTTTGCGGAAAACGGCGCGCAGGGGCAGGCCGGCTGGATGCATCTTTCCTATCGGGAACTGGAGACCTCTTCCGCCTTTCCGTTCCGCCTGCGTGACGGCAGCTGGATGGTCGATCCGTCTCTTTCCGGCGCTCCCGTCAAAGTATACGGCAGCCCCCTGACGGCCGAGACGCCGGTCTACGCAGGATCCGTATTCCGGTGCGGCAAACGCCTTTTCGCGGCGGTCCGGGACGGCCTTTTCTATACCGATCTCTTTCCGGAAGATCCGGCGGAAGACGGCATCCTCCATATCGATATCGAAAACCGCAGTATCCGGAAGTTCTTCTTCCGGAAAAAGAAGCTGATCGAAAATATCCATCTCGACGTGAAAAAGGGACAGATGGTCCTTATCCTCGGACAGGCCGGCGCCGGCAAGACGACGTTCATGCATGCGGTGAACGGCTATGAAAAGGCCGAAGGAACCATTACCTACAACGGCAAGACACTGGAAGAGATCCGGAAGGAAGGCGGCGGGATCGGTTTCGTGCCGCAGGGAGACCTGCTCCGGCCGGGCGTCAGCGTCTATAACACGCTGCGGAACGCGGCGCGGCTGAAGCTTGCCGGCACGGAAAATGACGACCCGGAGATCATCCGGCAGAAGATCGCCGCGACCCTCTCCCTTATGGGGCTTACCGGCAAAGAAAAAGACCTTGTTTCCAAGCTGAGCGGCGGGGAAAAGAAGCGGCTTGCCGTCGCCGCGGAATACATCGGCGACCCGAAACTGTTTTTCCTCGACGAACCCGATTCCGGGCTTGACGGGCCTTCCGCCGAGCGCCTCATGGCGCTCCTTAGGCATATCGCCGACGAAGGGCGCATCGTCATGCTGATCTCACACAGTCCGGACCGCGCCGGCAGCATGTTCGACCGGGTGATCGTGCTCGGGAAAGATCCGCGCACCCAGTGCGGCGGTCTCGCGTTTTACGGTTCCTATCCGAAGACGCTCGAATTCTTCGGCGTATCGAAGCTGGAAGCCGTCGTCGACGCGATCGGGAACGGCAAAGAAAACCGGGCCGCCGAATTCATCGGCCGCTACGCGGCCATGCAGGCGGAAAGGGGCGGCGTGGAATGAACAAGAAGTTTTCGGAAAACGTCAGGACCTATCTCACTTACTGCTTCAGCAATTTCCTGCATGAAAAAGGCTGGCTTGTTTTCCCGGGCACCATGCTGATCATGGCGATCCTCCTCACAGTCCTCAGCAAGGATGAAATGTTCGTGCATTACAGTGAGACGCGGAACGGCCTCTTCTGCATCACCTGCGCCGCGATCTGGGTCGGGATCTTCAATTCCGTCCAGTCGGTATGCGCGGAGCGGGGTACGATCAAACATGAGCACATGGATTACGGGATCAGCCTTCCGGCCTACGTCCTCGCCCATATCCTGTATGAACTCGTGCTCTGTCTTGTCGAAGCCGGCATCATTCAGGGATTTATGACCGTCTTCTTCCGGAACGGGCTTTCTTCGCATCCGGTATCGCCGGTGCGCCTTTATGTCACGCTGCTGCTGATCCTGCTTTCGTCCGATACGATGGGCCTTCTTATTTCCGGGGTCGTACGCACCGCGACGACCGCCATGACCGTCATGCCGTTCGTTCTGATTGTACAGCTCGTCATGGCCGGCGTGATCTTCGAACTCGACGGCACCGCGAAGGTCATTTCCAACCTGACCGTCGGGAAATGGGGCATGACGGCGCTCTGCTCCTGCACTGCCATCAACGATCTGGAGCGTTCGCAGGACTTTCACAATACCGTTTACCAGCATTATTTTGCGGAATACAGCACAGGTACAAGCCATCTGATCTTTCTGTGGCTCATTCTCATCCTGCTTGCGGCCGTCTTTTCCGTACTGACTATGCTGAGCCTCCGGGCCGTGGACCGGGATAAACGATAGACCGGACGCCCGCTTCCGCCGTGTTTCGTGCCGGCCGGCCGGGCACTCTTTACAATACCGGCCGCCGCATATTATAATTCTTATATCTGAAAGACAATGACCGGCGAAGATCTGCCGATGAACGAAGGAGGAACCATGGAGAATTACAGGAAGATCGATTACGCGCACAACAAAGACGTCGTACTCCGTTATATCCCGGGGCATTTTATCACGCCCTCTTCACACGTCAGTGATTTCATGGATCTGATCGATATGAAATCCCGGCAGAGAGAAGCGCGTGAGACCGCAAAGGAGATCGCGGAGCAGTATTATGCCACGACCGTCGTCGATACGATCCTCTGCCTGGAGAACATGGAGGTGGTCGGCGCCTATCTTGCGGAAGCGCTGACGGAAGCCGGCGTCCTTTCGAAGAACGCGCACAAGACCATTTACGTCGCCCGGCCGGAATTCAACAGCGCGGGCCAGATCATTTTCCGCCAGAACACGCTGCACATGGTCATGAACAAGAACGTCCTCCTGCTTGCGGCGACGGTCACGACCGGCAGTTCCCTGGAACACGCGATCAACGGCATCCAGTATTTCGGCGGCAAAGTGATCGGCGTCTCCTCGATCTTCTCCGCCGTCCGCGAAGCCGGCGGCATGCCTGTTTCCGCGCTTTTCACCGAGAAAGACCTGCCGGAATACGCCAGCTATTCGCCGGCGGAATGCCCGATGTGCAAAGCCCGCGTCCCGGTGGACGCGATCTGCAACGGATACGGTCTTTCCTCTCTTTGAGGATCATCCGCGGCATGATGGAAAAAAGAAGCAGCGCGGAAGGCTTTACCTACTTTGTTTTCCCGGAATTTAGCAGGACCGGGATCGTATCCCATCTGTTTTCAACGCGGGTCGGCGGCGTAAGCGCCGGCCCGTTTTCGGCCTGTAATTTCAGCTACACCCGCGGGGACCGCAAAGACGCGGTCGATGAAAACTACCGCCGCGCGGTGCGCGCGCTTTTCGAACAGTGCACCTCTTCCGGCGGTTTCCGCGCTCCGGACGGCTTCCGTCTTCCGGGCGGCGATGCGGCAGAGGGTGCGCAGCCGGATCCTCTACTTACCCGCATCGTGCTTTCGCAGCAGACCCATACGAAGAATCTCCGCATCGTGACGGAAGAAGACGCCGGCAAGGGCACAGTCCGGCCGCGGGACTACACCGATATCGACGGCCTGCTCACGAACGTGCCTGGGCTGGTTCTTGCGACCCAGCATGCCGACTGCACGCCTATCTACCTTGTGGATCCGGTACGTCGGGCGGTCGCGCTCGTGCATTCCGGCTGGAAAGGGACCGTTCTCCGCATCGCGGACGAGGCCGTGCGCCTCATGCAGAAGACCTACGGCACGGATCCGGCCGATCTTCTGGCCGGGATCGGTCCGGTGATATCCCGGGACTGCTATGAGATCGGTGCGGAGGTCGCCGCGCAGTTCGATGAAGTCTTCGGCAGGGGCCGCTGCGTCCGGGAAGGCTTTTATACGGAAGGCGCACGGGAAGGACATTTCCAGCTCGACCTTACCAAAACAAATACCGGCATCCTTACGGACGCCGGTGTGCTGCCGGAACACATCTTCTCTTCCGGCCTTTGTACCTATTCCAACCCGGATCTTTTCTTCTCCCACCGCTTCCACGGCACAAGCCGCGGCAACAACGCGGCGTTCCTTATGCTGGATCCGTAACGTTATCTCCGGATGAGAAGCACCGAAAGGTCGTTGACGTTCGTACCGGTCGGTCCGGTCATGATAAGGCCGTCCACCTTCTGCAGCGCGTGATACGCGTCGTTGTCCTGCAGGACGTTGAAGACCTCGATCCCCTGGGCGCGCAGGCGTTCGTTGGTCGTGCTGTCGGTATAGCCGCCCGCCGCGTCGGTCGGGCCGTCCGTTCCGTCGGAGCCGAAGGAGAAGACCGCCGCGCCCGGAATGCCGGCAATGCCCGGCGCCGCCGCGAGCGCAAGTTCCTGGTTCCGTCCGCCCTTGCCGTGTCCGGTAAGGTGTACGACCGTTTCGCCGCCGGCAATGAACGCGAGGGACTTATCGGTATCTTTATGGAACTGCGCGATATTCGCAAAGAATTCGCCGGCGTCTCTTGCCGTGCAGGAAAGAGAGGCGGTCAGAGTGGTCGGCGTATAGCCAAGCCCCCGGAGCGCTTCCTCCGCCGCGAGGCAGAGCTGTTTTACAGAACCGGTGATATGCGTCTCGACGTTGCTTAAGGCCTTCGGCGTCTCGACCGAAAGCAGGGTCTCCATCTGCGGCGTCATCGTAAGGTGATAGCGCGATACGATCGCCTTCGCCTGCTCCATGGTCGAGGAATCCGGATAAGCGGGTCCGGACGCGATCATGTCGAGCGGGTCGCCGATGATGTCGGAAAGCACGACGGAAAAGACCTTCGCCGGGTAGGCGATCATGGCGAATTTCCCGCCCTTGACGGCCGAAAAGCGCTTCCGCACGGTATTCATTTCCGTGATCTCGGCGCCGCAGGCCAGCAGCTCGCGCGTCAGCCGGTCCAGATCCTCCACGGGGATGAGCGGCTTTTCAAACAGCGCGGAACCGCCGCCCGAAAGAAGGAACAGGACGGTATCGTTTTCGGTAAGATCGGAGACTGCCGCGATCGCGGCTTCCGTCGCCTTGTAGGAATTCTCGTCCGGGACCGGATGCCCGGCTTCATAAAGCGCAAGATCGCCGATGGGACCCATGACGTGGTCGTACTTCGTGATCACGACGCCGCCGTTGATCCGTTCCCCGAGCTCGTCGTAGGCGGCCTTCGCCATTTTCCATGCAGCCTTGCCTGCTGCCACCAGAATAAGCTTTCCGGAAGCAAATGAAGCTTCGGCGAGCGCTTTCCGGACTGCCGTGTCCGGCTGCGCCGCGTTCAGTGCGGCGGATATAATGGTATCCGCGTCCTGTCGTAACGTCATCTTCTCACTCCTTATCCTGAAAAAATGCGCCCGCGGCCATGCCGCGGACGCGTCACCGTTACATTAATTATGCCACATTTCCGGTCAATGTACAAACAGAGATACGATAAAGATCAGGATGATCATCGTGATGCCCATGGCCGCGGTCATACCGGTCTGGCACTTGTAGGCTTCCTCTGTCTTCATGTCCGAGAACTGCGCAACGACCCAGAAGTAAGAGTCGTTCGCGTGAGAGGCCACCATGGAACCTGCGCCGATCGCCAGAACGACGAGGACCTTCGCGACCGGGGAGGTGAACCCCATGCTCTCCATCAGCGGCGCCATCATGCCGGCCGTCGTGATCATGGCGACTGTGGAAGCGCCCATCGCGAGCTTCAGGATGCAGGCGATGATGAACGGGATGAATACGCCGATGCCGGTATTGACCAGGCCGCCGACGGAATCGGCGATCGGAAGGCACTTCAGGATCGCACCGAACGCGCCGCCCGCGCCGGTGATGGCGAGGATCGCGGCTGAATCGGTAACGCCCTTGGTGACCCAGTCCAGCGTGTTCTTCTTCTCAGCCTTCGGGATAAGCGTCAGTGCAAGGAAGACGCCGCCAAGAAGAGCGACGATCGGTTTGCCGATGAAGGTGATGACGGTGTAGAAGCCGCCCTGTCCGAACGGATAGGACGGGAAGGACGCGACGGAAGCGAGCGCGATCAGGATGATCGGCAGCAGGATCGGGGAGAAGCTGTGCAGCGTGCCCGGAAGCTGGCCGTATTTTTCGCGGAGCTCTTCCAGCGTATACTCGGAGTTCGCCGGGATACTGATCTTCGAAGAGACCTTCTTTGCCCAGATGATCGCGACGATCACACCCGGGATCGAGAAGAGAAGGCCGATGAGGATCGTAAGGCCGAGGTCGGCGCCCAGCGAACCGGCCATGGCGATCGGGCCCGGGGTCGGCGGAACAAGGCAGTGCGTCGCGTAAAGGCCGCCGGAAAGGGCGGTCGCCATGACGGCGAGCGACGTATTGGACTGCTCGGCCAGCGCGCGGCTGATCGGGGAAAGGACGACGAAGCCGGAATCGCAGAAGACCGGGATACCGGTGAC
>JAFOIS010000094.1 GCA_017420605.1 Lachnospiraceae bacterium
AAGATGACTTCATACTCCTTTTTGTGGAATTCCGACCAGTACACGTAGAATACGACGGCAAGGATGAAAATGAAGGTCCAGTTGAAGTTTTCCGTGCTGCGGACCCGGATCTGATTTACAAGGTCCATGGCGGCCTTGGAGCCGTCTCCCCAGAATTGAAATGTCATAATGCGTCCCTTCCCCGCGGAGCGGATACTGCGTGCCGCGAAGGCGGCATACTGCTGAGCGCGACCTTTTTTGCGTGGATCGCTTTACCATATTGTACCCGAAACAACGGGAAAATCCACGAAGTTTTTAAATGTTTTTCGGTTCGATGTGTTCGGGCGGGCGGCCTGTTTTTCCAAAAGACGGCGTATTTTATTGCAATTCTGTTACGGCGCGATATAATGAACTGGTAAACGCTGCGCAGATTTCCTCTGTCGGTGTGTACGGATCCGCTTGTTTGCGAGGGGGTCAGGGCTTATATAGCCTGAAAAAAAGAGGACAGAGGAAAGCTGTAGGTTTTTGTGTCCTCAGGAAATACCCGCGCGGGTTCAGGACGGTTCGCGCGGAGAAGGAGAGTTATGCGAGCGATCGTGCCGGCCGCCGGGAAGGGAAAGCGGCTCCAGGGCAGTGAGAACCTGCCGAAAGTATTGTATAAAGCCTGCGGGAGACCGCTGCTTGAGGTGGTGCTTGAGCAGCTGAGTTTCCTTTCGCCGGAGGATATCTATATCGTCGTCGGGTACCGCAAGGAAGAAGTCATGGCGGTCTGCGGCGACCGGTATCATTACGTCGAACAGAAAGAACAGCTCGGCACCGGGCATGCCGTCGCGGTCTGCGAAGACCTCTTCCGCGATTACGACGGGACGGTCCTCATCGACTACGGCGATATGCCGCTCTTCCGGAAGGAAGCGATGGAAGAGATGTGCCGGTATCACGAGGAGACCGGCGCCGCCTGCACGCTCATGACCGCGGAGGATCCGTCCCTTACGATGTGGGCGCGGATCATACGGGATGAAAACGGCCGTTTTGCGCGGATCGTGGAAGGCAAGGACTGCACGCCCGAGCAGGCGAAAACGAAGGAACTTTTCGCCGGCGTCCTGGCGTTTGACGCCAAAGCCCTGTTTGAGACACTGCCGCTTGTGGACCGCAACAATGTACAGGGCGAATACTATCTAACCGAAGTTCCGGAGCTCCTTGCAAAGAAGGGGCTTCTGGTCGAGACCTGGAAAACGGACGATCCCGACGATCTCCGCGGGGTGAACACGATCGAAGATCTCATCCGGTGTGAAAAAGTAATGCGGAAACGCGGAATGGCGTAAAATGAGCGGAAATGCATCACCGTCAACCAAAAAATTAGAGCGGGATACGAACCGTGTTCTGCTCATCTTCTACGACGCCCTGACAATGATCCTCGTCTGGTTCGTCGTATTCGTCCTGCATCCGTCGCTGAAAAAGCAGCCGGATGTCAGCGTCATGCTCTGGCATCTTTGTACCGCGGCCGTCTGCTTCTTCGGGGTCCGGTTCCTCTTCAAGGTGTACCGGCAGATCCTCCGGGTCGGCAGCATGCGCGCCTTTGCGCGGGAGATGGCCTCCGGGCTCATCGGCGGCGGCGTCTACATCGCCCTCGCCAGATACGTCATCCCCTCGGCCGGGACGCGGTTCATCACGACGGCTTCCTTCGCGCTGGCATATATCGTCGTGAGCCTCCTCATACGGATCGCCTACTATTATCTTTATCATTTCGCGAAAAAAGATAATCCCGTCTCCCGCACACTGAAGGAGATCATGCGTCATGTGACGCTCGTCGACTTTGATTCCAAGGAGGTCGGCGGACTTTTGACCGTGACGCTGGAGCCGGCCGCGCGCACGGGCGCGCCGATCAACGAGATCCAGAATGTCGCCGAACAGTTCGCGATCCGCGGGGACATCACCGCCATCACGCAGATCACGAAGGGCTATATCAACCGGACCTACCGGATCGAGACGCTTTCCGATACCGGTCACGTTCACAAATACGTCCTCCAGCGCATCAACACCAATGTTTTCAAGGATCCGGACGCGCTGATGGCGAACTATCAGCTGACCACCCGGCATCTCTACGGGAAATACCATCTTTCCGGTTCCTATAAAAAGGGGTCGGTGCAGACCCTCCGCTATACGAAGGACGGCCGGTCGTATCTTCGGGACGATACGGGCTGCTGGCGGATGGTGACTTATTTCGACAACGTCTATTCCCTTGACATCCCGGACAGTCCGGAGACCTTCTACCAGGCGGGCAGGGCTTTCGGCGAATTTGTCATGGAAATGGCGGACGTGCCGCCGGAAGACGTGAAGATCGTCATCCCGAATTTCCACAATACGCGCAGCCGTTACGAGGATCTCGAAAAGGCGATCGCGGACGATCCGAAGGGACGCGTCGCGGACGTCGAGCCGGAGATCGCCTTTGTGCGGGCCAGACGGGAGAACTTCGGCATGATCACGGACGCACTGGAATCCGGTCGGATCCCGACGCGGGTCTGCCACAACGACTGCAACCTCAACAACATCCTGTTTGATAATGAAACGCATCTGCCGATCGCGGTCATCGATCTCGATACCGTCATGCCGTCCTCGCCGCTCTACGACTACGGCGACAGCATGCGGATCGGCACGAATACCGCGGTGGATGATGAAAAAGACCTCTCCAAGGTCTCCTGTGACCTGCGCCTCTATGAAAGCTACGCGAGAGGTTATCTCGAGACCTGCGGGAAAACGCTGACAGAAGAAGAACTGCGGCTTCTGCCGTACGCGTCCCTCATCATCACGTCGGAAGACGGTATCCGGTTCCTCATGGACCACATCAACGGGGATACCTATTACAACATCTTCTATTTCGGACAGAATCTCGACCGCTGCCGCACGCAGCTGAAACTTCTTGCGGACATGGAAAAGAAACTGCCGGAGATCGTGAAGATCCTGCAGGGGATCTACACGGAACTGAAACTCGGCGTTACGCTGGATCAGGAAGCGACTGTGAAGGCCTGGACGGGCAATGTGAAATAAACCGGCGAAAGCCCTGCCGGATAACTCGAAAGGAACAGATATATGGATCTTACAGGAAAGAAACTGATCTTTCTGGGGGGCTCGGGCCTCGATGCCTGCGCGATAAGACGCGCGAAGGAGCTCGGCGTGACGACGATCGTCGCCAACCGGTTCGACGAAGACCGTTCGCCGGCCAAGCGCATTGCGGACGAGGCGTGGAAAGTCGATTTTTCCGATATCGACGGCATGGTAGAGAAGATCCGGGAGAATCATGTGGACGGCATCTTCATCGGCTGGACCGATTCCCATCTTCCGCATTACGTGAAGATCTGCGAAAAAGCGGGGCTTCCCTGCTGCGGCACGGAAGAGCAGTTTGATATTCTTTCCAACAATAAGGGACGCTTCAAACAGAAATGCCGCGAATACGGCGTGCCGACGCCCTACGAATATCCGCTCGACATCTCCCTTGCGCGGGAAGTCCTCGATACCGTCCGGTATCCGGTCCTCGTGAAACCTGCCGATGAGAGCGGAAGCCGCGGGATCCGGCGGTGCGATACGGAAGAGGAACTCGTTTCCTACTATAAAGAGCTTTATGAACATTCGGCGAGCAAGAAGATCGTCGTGGAGCAGTATATCGACAGCGACAAGGAGATCTACATCCATTACACGGTCCAGGACGGCCGCTGCAGCCTGTCCGCCGCGTTTATGAAGCAGAAGCCGGCCGGCGAAGGAAAGGTCGCTTCGTCCGCGATCCTGCACGTTTTCCCGTCTTCGTACATCGACCTGTACCGCAGAACGGCCGAGCCGGCGGTCATCCGCATGTTCGAAGGCCTGGGGCTAAAGAACTGCCTGGTGAATATCCAGGGCTTTATCCGTGACGGACAGTTCTACTTCTACGAGTCCGGACTCCGGATGGGCGGGGAACAGTTCTATGTTTTCGCGGACGTGCTGAACGGCGTCAACGCCCTCGATATGATGATCGAATACAGCGTAACGGGCAGAATGACCTGCGGGGACGCGGCAGCGCACGACGACCCGAAGTTCAGGAAGCCCTGCGTGAATTACTATATTACCCTGAAGAGCGGCGTCATCACTTCCGTTTCCGGGATCGAAGAAGTGGAAAAGATGCCGCAGGTGCTGCAGAGCGCGGTATTCAAGAAGCCCGGCATGGAGATCAGCCGGACGAATTCGCTCGACCGCGTGATCTTCCGGCTGCACGTCATGGACGATACGCAGGAGGCGCTTGCCCGTACCCTCGAGAAGATCAGCCATACGCTGTGCATTCTAGATCAGGACGGCAATGAAATGCAGGTCGAACGGCTGTCCTTTGACCGCGCGCTGGAAATGCTCCGCAATTCCTGAGCTCCGGAGGGAGACGGCGTGAGAGAGATCGGCAGCGAATTCTGGGACGTTCCGGTAAGTGACCGTCCGGGCAGCCTTTTTCCGGAGGATACACAGTGGTTTCTTTCCGGAAGAAGCGCGCTGCGCTCGATCATTGCGGAACTCGTGGACAGGTGCCGCACCGTCGCGATGCCGTCGTGGTGCTGCGACAGCATGCTGCAGCCCTTCGCGGAAGCCGGGATGGAGATCCGCTTTTATCCGGTGTATCCGGATGACGGGGGACTTGTCACAGAGTTCCGCAAAGACTGCGACGTCCTGTTCCTTATGGACTACTTCGGCTACAAGGCGCCGCCGCCGGATCTTTCGGGATACCGGGGGATCGTGATCCGCGACGTCACGCATTCGCTCCTGTCCGGAACGTATGAAGACGCGGATTACAGTTTCGGGTCGCTCCGGAAATGGTGCGGGGTGCTTACGGGCGGCTTTGCCCGGGCAAAGGACGGGCATCCCCTTCCCGCCGGCGGGCCGGCGGACGAAACGTATGTTTCGCTCCGCAAAGAGGCCATGCGCAGGAAGGCGGCCTATCTCGCCGCGGCAGACGCAGAACCGGACGGAACGGAGGAAGCCGGGGAAAAGACCGGAGACAAGGCATATCTTCGGATCTTCGCCGAAGCGGAGGAGCGCCTCGATGCGCCGGGGATCTTCCGCGCGGCCGGGAGCGATACGGATCTTGCTTACCGCCTGGATGCCGAAGGCATGAAGGCGCGCCGGAGGGAGAACGCAAAGATCCTCAGGGAAGCGTTTCCGGAGATGCTCCTCATTCCGGAGATGCGGAGCGGAGACTGCCCTCTCTTTGTTCCGGTCCTGGTGCCGGACGGAAGGCGGGACGCACTCAGGAGATTCCTGATCCGGGAGCAGATCTACTGCCCGGTCCACTGGCCGGTCAGCGGATATCACCGCTTAGGCGCAAGGGAACGCGTCCTGTATGAAAAGGAACTCAGCCTGGTCTGCGACCAGCGCTATACGAAGGAGGATATGGTTCGGATGACCGACGCCATACACCGTTTCCGGGAGGAAGGATAATGCTTGCTGTTTTCGGTCTTGATCAGTCGGAACAGTGGGACCGCATCGTCCGTACCTTCCGCGATTATGATACATACTGGCTTTCCGGCTACGTGAAGGCTTTCCGCCTGCACGGAGACGGCGAACCGCTCCTCTTTTACTACGAAGGCGGAGGAACGCGCGGCATCAACGTGGTCATGAAACGCGACGTCGCACTGGATCCGCGCTTTGCGGGGCGCCTTCCGGAAGGAGAGTACTTCGATTTCGCGACGCCCTACGGCTACGGCGGCTGGCTCATCGAAGGAGATGGCCGGGAAGACCTGTTCCGGGCCTATGAAGCGTGGCTTTCCGGGGAACGGATCATTTCCGAATTCGTCCGTTTCCACCCCATGGTAAAGAACCACGAGGGCTGCGAAAACTTTTACGACGTGATCCGGCTCGGCGAAGTCGTCCACATGGATCTTTCGGACCCGGAAGTCATCTGGAACAACATCACGAGCAAAAACCGCAACGTGATCCGGAAAGCGGTAAAGAACGGCGTCTGTATCTACAACGGCCGCTTCCCGGAAATCTACGAAAAGTTCCGGTATATCTACGACCGGACCATGGATAAGGACGAGGCGGATCAGTATTACTATTTCGGCGACGCGTTCTACAGATCCCTTCTTGAGGACCTTCCCGGCAACGCGCAGGTCTTCTGGGCGGAGAAGGACGGCGAAGCCATCGCGGCGTCGATTATCCTTGCGGCAAACGGGAAGATGAACTACCACCTTTCGGGGTACCTCCGTGAATACGGCCCCTTGGCGGCGACGAACCTCCTGCTTTACAAGGCGGCGCTGTGGGGATACGACAACGGCCTTCGGACCCTGTATCTGGGCGGCGGCGTCGGTTCCGGAGAGGACAGCC
>JAFOIS010000095.1 GCA_017420605.1 Lachnospiraceae bacterium
GCCCATGGAATGACCGAAAAGGACGAGCGGGAGGCCGTCACGGTTGCCGGGTCCGACCACTCCGTCAAGATACGCGTCGAGATCGGTCAGGAAGAGGCGCCAGTGCGGCACATGGATCAGCGAAGGGTCTGAAACGTAACGGTAGGACTTTCCGTGGCCGCGGAGCGAAAGCTGCCGCACATGGTATCCGCCGCGCAGGAAATAGTAAACTGTCTCATAGTGCTTCGGAAGACTCTCGGAATAACCGTGCAGGATCACGACGATCCCGCGCGGTTCCTCTTCCGTATCATAATGCTCATAGTAAAGCGCCTGTCCCGGCGCGGCTTCAAAGAAGCCGCTCGTCCGCCGTCCGTCAAGGTACGGCAGGACTTCGTTCCGCATGCGCCCGGCATACTCCGCTTCCTTAAGAAGTTCCGGTACTTTCACAAATCCTCTCCGAAATGCGCATCCTTTTGCAGGACGCCCGCATAAAGCCTGCCGCGGATCCTTCGAATAATCCGCGGCGGGCCGTATTACTTATCACTGGAAGTCCGCAAACAGCTCATTGATGCGCTGCAGGCTCTCGCGGACCAGCTGGTCGCCGCCGACGTGTCCGACGAGGCCGCTGGAGATGAACGCGCTGTAATGTCCGCCCTTCTCCGCCTTTTCCGTCGGCAGATACCCGTCGCCGCCGTTGCAGAGCTGGATAAGGAACGTCTGCTCCGCCTTCGAGCGGACGCGGATCTTGTTCCCGTAGTCGAGGAAAAGCTCGAACGGGTTCGTTGCGAAAGCGACCGTGCCGAGGCGCATGATATGGACTTCCGTCTCAACGACGTTCATGACTTCCTGCAGACGGGATCTGACGAGGATCCCGAGGTGGACCTGCAGCTTTGCCACGTCGTTGTAATCGACGTTGCCCTTCTTATCGCGGAAATACTCTTTGACCGCGCGGACGGCATTGTTATAGTCCGTCAGCGTCGCGCGGCGGAGCGGCAGCTGCATGTCGTGCACTTCATGCACGAAGACCGGATCCGTCTGGGGCGCGTCAAGCCCGTCTTCATAGACCGCGATGATCTCCTGCGCGACGCGTCTCCCCGCGACTTTCATCCCGGAAATGTCAAACATGGAAGGGTCGGCTTTCCTGCGCAGCGGATGCGGATGCTCGATATTCGGATCGTGTACGTCGCTTTCCGGCGCGACCCAGCGCACCATGTCGACCGGGCACTGATCGCCCGCCGCCGAAAGAAGCGGAAGAAGGAACAGATCTTCCCCGAAGTATTTGCGGAGACGGACCTTGACTTCTCCCCAGTAATCCGGCGAAACGAAGAGACGGTGCTGGACGCACTGTGCCGGACAGGCGATATTCGCGACGATGCCCCGCAGTTCCTTCTCCGCGCCATAGACAAAGAGCAGTTCGATGCCGTTGTCATTGCCGCCTTCGACGGATTCGAAGACCGCCGTATTCGTATCGCCCCACATCTGGGCGCTGCCGTCGCTGTAGGTGACGCGCCGGCACTGGCCGATCGCCGCGCGGCCGAATGCGTTCACGAACGAACCTTCCCTCCGGTCCTTCCAGGAATCCAGCACAGCCTTTGCGATCCGTTCGGCAAGAAAATCGGCGCACTCCCTGCCGGCCATGATCTCGGGATTGTCGGAAATATTCTGCTTTTCGACGTATTTGCAGCCGGCCGGCATATAAGTCTCCAGCATTTCCCGAAGAGAGCCGATCCCGCCGGTCTGTTTCTGCGTCGTATATTTTGCCGAACGGCGCTGCCCCGCGTAACTCGGACCGGTGTGTGTGTGGATCGCGCTGATCATGACGTACTTCGGATCCAGGCCCTCTTTGTTGTCCGCTAGGCGCGCGCGTACGTCCTCCACAAGTGTCCACGCGACGCTGCCGAGGTCGCAGCTTACGATCACGCCCTGGGTATCCCCCGATTCCAGCGCCAGCGCGGTCACCGTCAGCGGTTTTTCCACATACTCGGAGATACGCTCCGCGAACTGTCCCGCGAGCGAGATCTTCTTATCCGGCGTAATGCTGATCTCCGACCAGCCGATCTTCAACGTGCTCATGCTTTACTCCTTTCCTTCGTCGGGGATCAGTTTCAGAATGCCGCCTTCCTCCGGCGCTTCCCCGGTCCCATCTTCCGTCATTCTTGTAAGTCCGCCTGTCTTGCCGCCGAGCAGCGCGGACAGGAGGTTCCCGTCCGTCTTCCCGCCGAGAAGAGACGCCAGCGGATTCGCCTCGTCTTTTTTGCCGCTTCCTTCCGCCTTCCCTCCGAGGAGGGAGAGCAGCGGATTTGCATCGTCTTTCTTGCTGTCGGTCTTCTTGCCTGCAAGGACCGTGCCGAGGACGTCTCCGATGCCGGCTTCGCCCTTCAGCAGCTTGAGCGCGGTATCCTTCGTATCCTTATCCGCCTTGCGGTAAGCTTCGAGCAGCTTCTTCTCGGCCGCCGTGAGCCTCATCTCCTCGTCCGCAGTCTTTTTCGAGGATGTCTTCGCGCTGCCCGTCTTTGCCGACGAGGTCTTCTTCGCGCTGTCGGTCTTCTTTGCGGAAGACGTCTTCTTTGCGGTTTCTGTCTTCTTTGCCGCTGCGGTCTTCGCGGTATCCTTCACAAGACCCGCCGCTTCGAGGAGGGCCTTCTGCGTAAGCCCGAGGGGCTTTGCCATCTGCTTTATGACAGCTTCCGCCGGGATCTTCTCGTTTTTCTCGATCTTTCCCACGTCCGAGGCGGAAAGACCGCTCACGGCCTCCGCCAGCGCCGCCTGCGAAAGTTTCTTCGCGGCACGGGCTTCCTTTACGATGGTACCGAACTTCTTCGCCATAAGGTTCCTCCTTCTCAAATATAACCGCACCATCCGGTTTACATAAATGAAAAATCCGGGCATCCGCAAAGGATGCCCGGTCTTATTACTGTACGCCCGTGATCCGCAGGTTCGGCAGCCTTGTCACCGCCGGGATCACCATCGTGTCATACTGGACCGTCTCTTTCGAAAACCGCATATTGCCCATCACCTCGCGAAGCGAACCGGTAACGGAACCGCCCGTTACCGGGACCGTCTTTCCGTCGTGATGCCAGTACGCGAGCCGGATCTCACCGGCGATATCGCCGGCCATGGAATCGACCTGGAAATCGGAGAATTCGACGACTTCGAGGTACTCTCCCGTCCGCAGTTCCTCCGCGGTCATGCTGCCGCCGGAAACGCGCCAGTTATTGACGAGCGAACTTTTCGCAAGACCGAGGTAGCTGCTCATCTGGCGGCCGCCCCAGAAGTTTTCGACCACGCCGTCCCGGATAAGATAGCGGTCATAGATCTCCATGCCTTCCTCGTCGATCGGATAGTCCTTCGAAGAATTCGCAAGCGACGAAACGGCCTCGATACTGATCCGGTCGCCGGAGCCGTAGGCGCAGACCTCACCTCCGGTCTCCCAGGAAGAGACCCGCCGCACTTTCATGCCGGCAGAGGTATGCGCGCCGAAATACTCATATACATGCTGCGCATCGATCGTCGAAAGGATCACGTCCGAAGTTCCAAGGCACGGCGTCGGCTGCGCAATGAGCCTGTCCCGGCCGAACTGCAGCGCCCAGCCGATTTCCTCTTTCAGGTATTCTTTATCACAGGTACCGGACGTGAACATCCGGTACAGTTCGATCTCGTGCCCGTCCTTCCTCGCGTTGACCACGACCTCGATCATCGAATCCGGAAAGCAGA
>JAFOIS010000096.1 GCA_017420605.1 Lachnospiraceae bacterium
ATACATGTCGGGGACTCCTTTCCTGCTGTGTTTGGTATGACCGGTTCACGGATATTTTCATTCTGTACCGTTTCTATGTTATCATGTGTGCCGGGGATACTCAAGGGTTCCCGGTTACAAAAAGACACCGCGAACTATGTACAGTTCGCGGCGGCGAGGCCGGTGTATGCTCAGCGCAGACCTTTGTATTTAACGGAAGCTTTATAGTATTGCCGGCGGCAGGAACGCCGAAATCGGTACGGAAGAACGGCACACGGAGCGCCGCCGGCAGAAGGGAAGTACGGCTCCGTACAGCTTCGATTCGGGCATAAAAGGAGGATCATCCCATGAAACGATTTCTGACCATCCTGTGCGCGCTGGCCCTGCTCGCAGCCTGCGGCGCGGTCACCGTGTACGCGGAAGACTCGGCGGCCTATCGCGACGACGTATACAGCTTTCGATATCCCGCTTCCTGGAAGCAGGGGACCGCCAAGGACGGCTCGATCGTGCTGGAGATCCCCGGCACCGGCGACGGCGTGATCACCTTCGCCATCTTCACCGACCTGATCCGCTTCACCGGAGACGAGGAGACGGATGCGCCGGGCATAAAAAACCTTCTTGCGGAGTACAGCGGAAAGAACCTGTCGTTCACCGGGGAATACGAGCCGGTTCGCTACGGCAACCTGCAGGGTTTCCGCGCCCCGGGGCACTGGGCAGGAAAGCAGGACGCGAGTATGATCTGCGTTACGGACGGAGAGCATCTGGTCTCCTTCGTGCTGATCGGGAAGCGGGCCATGGCCGAGGAAGCCGCGCTGCTGGGATCCGTCGTCACCGTTGACAACGGCGGGACGGGCGCAAAGGAGGGCTTCAGGACCTGGCAGGGGAAGGGATATTCCCTGCTGTATCCGGAGAACTACAGCACGCTGGAGCAGACCACGGGGATCGTCTTCGTAGATAAGGACAAAAGCAGCCAGATCATCATGGCGCGCACCTATACGCTGAACGAGGATTACTCCGACGAGCTCGCGCCCTCCATCGCTGCCGGCCGCCTGCCCAAGTCCACCGGGCTGAAGGCTGAGCCCGAGATGGAGCGCATCGGCGGCCGAAACGCCGCCGTGATCCGCGGCGACCTCGAATCCGGCCCGATGGCTTTTTATGTGGTGGGGCAGGGGCGCACGGCGCTGGCGCTGATGTTTATGGGGGCAGGGGCGCTCAGTTACGCAGAGGACATCATCGCGTCCATCGTGTTTGAATAACGTACCGCCCTCACTCTTCGATCTCTCCGGCGAACAGGATCGCCGTCGTGTCGTTGCACGTCGTATAAATGAAGAACGAGAACGGCTCGTCCGCCGTGAACACCTTGGGCTCCTCCGGCTCCAATGCGGCGCCTTCCACCATCATGATCGCTGTTACCGCGGCCGCCTCAACGCCTTCCTCATCCAGATCGATGCGGGTCTTCTGAACGATGTCGCCCACAAAGACCGGGTGATCGATCATGGCGGAAAAGTCCGCCGAACCCGCGTCAAAGGCATGGCTGACGCCGCAGGCCTTCAGGAAATCCACAAGCTCTCCGTTTGAGAAATCCGTCTCAAGGTCTATCTTCGGGATCGTGACGACCACGTTTTCGAAGTACGCGTCTGCGATTTTCTCCGCGAGCCGCTCCCGGGACCCGAGCACGAAAGCCATGTACACTCCGCCGCTCATCGGCAGAATGACGAGCCTGGTGTCCGCATCCTCATAGTAGGCGAAACGCTCCTCCGTCGTCATGAACTCCTTCCTGACGGTCCGGCCGCCGCGAGCGTGAAAATCGTCTTCCCGGGTCAGGCGTTTGGAAAATGCATTCACCCACGAATCCTTGAAATACAGAGCATTCATCAGGACAACGGACAATTGATCGGCGGGATAATCGTCCGGAAGCAGCTTATCGATCATATGCTCTGTCTTGATGCCGGCCCACTCATTGATCTTTTCCGCGGCGTTATCGGGGGTGAAGGTGCGGTACTCCGCCGCGTAATTCTGCTCGATGGCTTCCCGGTAGGCATCATTGAAACGCTCCGGGATCCGCTCCGCTTTCCATACGGAATTGGCGACCCGCAGCGCGCGGAAGGGCGCGGCTGTGCCGGCCGGCACCCAGCCCTGACTGACCGCTTCCTCAAATTCGGCGACATCTCTTTCCAGTTCGGACGCGAAATACCCGACGAATCCGTTGAAATCCAGACAGTGCGAGATCCATTCCTCTTCGGACGAGACGCCGAGCGCGCTCAGAAGCTGGGCCTTCGTTTCGCCTCCGGCGCCGGCGAGAAGCAGCCCGAGCGCGTAGCGGAAGGACAGCGGAGAGGCCATATAGTTTCCCGACCGGGTCCGGGACAGGTATTCAAGAAACCTTTCATCAAACGTGTCGATATCCATCGTCCGGCTGACGTCCTCCGTTTCTCTCGCGTTCATTTGTTCAGCCCACAGGACCGGCTCCTCCGTATCGCCGGGGCGCTTCGGCGCAGGGGTCGCCTGATCGCCGCTGTCGTGAACGGCTCCGGAAGAAGCGGAGGCGCAGCCCGGCAGAACGGAGATCAGCATCGCGGTCACGCATAAAAGACAGATGATTCTTGTAAACTTTGGGATCGTCAT
>JAFOIS010000010.1 GCA_017420605.1 Lachnospiraceae bacterium
CCGGGAAGAAATATTACCGTACCATTTCGGTATGGAAAACGCGGAAATGCTGTGCCATACTGAACACAGATACAGGCAGGCCGTATGATGCGGAAGAATGCCGGCCCGCCCGTAGGAACATGCCGGAATGCCGGCACGTGTACAATGAAGAAGCATGGGAGGAAACGCAATGAATGTCATGGACCTGTTCAGCCTGAAAGGCAAGGTAGCCATCGTTACCGGCGGAAGAGGGCTTTACGGCTCCGCCATTTCCGAAGGTATGTGCGAAGCGGGCGCGACAGTCGTGATCGCATCGAGAAACGGTGCAAAGTGCGAGGAGTACGCGGCGGCGCTCAGGGAAAAGGGCTTCGACTGCTGCGGCATGTCCCTTGATCTTGCGAGCGACGAATCCATTCAGGCGCTGGTCGACGCCGTATATGCGAAATACGGAAAGATCGACGTGCTCGTCAACAACGCGGTCGACCGTTCCAACATGGTGGGCTTCCCGGATGCGACAAGAGAAAAACTGCAGGCGTCCGCGAGCACGAACCTGAACGGCCAGATCATTCTTTCGCAGCGCGTCATCGAGGTCATGCTGCGCGACGGCATCAAAGGCACGATCGTGAACATCACGTCGATGCGCGGCCTCGACTGCCCGCATTTCCCGTTCTATCCGCCGGAATACGGCGAACAGGCGATCAACTACACGACCGAAAAATGGGCGATGGTCGGCATGACGAAATTCATGGCGGGCCGCTACGGGAAAGACGGGATCCGCGTCAACTGCATCGCACCGGGCGGCTACAACGGTGATAAGCCGGCGGACCGGGTAAGTGACGAAAGCCCGTTTGCGAAAAACTACCGCGCGAACTGTCCGCTCGGCGACTGGGCGAAGTACGACGATATCAAGGGACCGGTAGTCTTCCTTTCGTCGCAGGCCTCTGCCTATGTGACCGGCGCAACGTTAGTGATGGATGGCGGATGGACCATCTGGTGATAAAGGAGGAAAAAATGAAACTCAACCCCGGATTCGTACCGGCAGTCGGTACGCCGCTCGATGCGGAAGGCAATTTTATCGAAGCAAGCTACAAGAAGCAGATCGAAGACCAGATCGCGGCGGGTGCGGTCGCCATTCTTTCCATGGGTTCCATGGGCCAGCAGCCCTATATTAAGACCGGCGAGTGCGCGAAGGTCGCGCGCGCGGCTGTCGAGGCGGCGGCAGGACGCGTCCCGGTGTTCGTCGGCGCCATGGACGTTTCGGTCGCCCGCGCCAAAGAGCGCATTGCCGCGATGGAAGATCTCGACGTTGCGGGATTCGTTTTCACGACGCCGTTCTATTATGCCGTGACCCCGAAGCAGCAGATCAGCTACTTTACGGAGGTCGCCAAAGCGACGAAGCACAACATCCTTCTTTATGATCTTGCGGTCGTTACGCAGTCCAAGATCACGCTGCCGACCGTGAAGACGCTCATCAAAACGGTTCCGAACCTCAAGGGTATCAAATCCGCCGATCAGCAGATGTTCCGCCTCATGAAGCTCGATCCGGAGATCCCGGAGGATTTCATCATGGTCTATTCGGGACTCGATACGTTCGATATCGCGTACAGGTGGGGCATCACCACGTGCCTTGACGGCATGATGAGCTGCACGCCGGTCAACTCGAAGAAACTCTTCGATTCGATGAAGGAAGGCAAATGGGATGCGGCGGCGGAAGCGCTGAACAACATCCTTAAGTTCCGCGATTATATGGCGGCCAATGAACTCTGGGCCTGCTACACGATCGCGATGAACCTTCTCGGATACGAAGGAAGCTTCGGACCGGACTATGTTCCGAAGCACGGTCCGGAGTGGATCCCGGAGGTCAGAAAACAGCTGGAAATGATCGGCGAGCCGGTCATCGCGTAAGAAGGAAAAACACAGGCGGCCTGCCTCCTTTACGGGGCGGGCCGTCTATTTTTTTCTTTACGTTTCATGGAATAAACTATATACTGAATAGTAGATTTTTGTGCGGCCGTACCGGCCTTATTATAGAACGGGAGGACAGTAGAATGAGGAATAGAAGATCGTGGATCGCGGTGTTTGCTGCCGCGGTGCTTCTTGTTACGGCATGTCTCAGCCTGATGGTCATGGCGGATACTGCAGATGGGTCCGGAGCAACGGGGTCGGACTCCGCTCCGTCGTCCGCGTCGGAATCCGCTCCGTCGTCCGCGCCGGAATCCGCTCCGTCGTCCGCGCCGGAATCCGCTCCGTCGTCCGCGCCGGAATCCGCTCCGTCGGACGATGAATCGGAACCACCAACGGATACGCCGGAAGTATATGACGTTATCGAGGGCGACGGCGCGGTATGGACGGAAGGCGACGGCGACCTGGCGTTCCATATCGACGCACCGTTTGAGGATTTCCTTGGCGTCATGATCGACGGCGGGGAATATCTGGCCGGCGAGGATTATTCTGTTGCGGAAGGGAGTACGATCGTCTCCCTCAAATCGAACTATGTCGCCACGCTGAGCGTTTCGACGCATACCGTGGATTTTGCATTTGCGGGCGGTAATTCTTCCGCGACCTTTACCGTAAACCAGAAATCAGCGTCTCCGACCGAGGCGCCGGCACCGACGAAAGCGCCTTCGAAGACGTCGTCGGATACCGCACCGAAGACCGCGGATGATACCCTCATCGCGCTCGGCGCCGCACTCGTGGCCATGCTGATCCTTGCAGTCATTTCCTGGAAACGGAGCAGGGCAACGAAGGAATAACGGAATGAGACTCCGCTTTCTGAAAGCGACCGATCATAGCATATAAATGTCTGCCGTGATGCTGACAGCCATTCTCGTTTGGCTGCCTGTCTCGCGGCTTTTCTTTTTGCACAGGAGATCCGATGGAGCAGCAGGAGAACGAAGAGAGGGCAAAGAAACTTAAGTATGCCGGCAATCCGTATCAGCTCGGCGGCACGCGCCATTACCGCCTTACGGGAGGCGTGCGGGACGGCGTCCGCTGTATCGACGTGCATACCGGATCGGGCTTCGATTATACGATCGTGCCGGACCGGGGCATGGATATTTCCCTTGCCTCTTACAAGGGACGGAACCTGACGTATCTCACCGACGCGGCGGAAGCGCATCCGGCCTATTACGATCCCGAGGGAACGGAATGGCTCCGGACATTTTCCGGCGGCCTCCTTACGACCTGCGGACCGACCTATCTCGGCCCGCCATGTGAGGATGAGGGAGAGAGGCTCGGGCTCCACGGCCGCATTTCCGCGATCCCCGCACGGGACGTCTGCGACCTTTCGGACCCGGAGACGGGGATCATCCGTATCACCGGTTCCCTGCACGATATCCGGCCGTTCGGCACCAAGGTCGCAGTGAAGCGGGAGATCGTCTCCGAGATCGGAACGCCCGCGGTGGTCGTGACCGATACGGTGACCAACAAAGGCAAGGATCCGGTGCCGCTCTGCCTTCTCTATCACATCAATTTCGGATATCCTTTCCTTACGGAACAGGCGGACTTCTGCGTTCCGTCCGCGCAGTGCGCCGGCTACGACGACTATACGCGGAAGCGCATGAAGGAGCGTTTTCATATGCATTCCCCGTCTGCGGAGCTTTCGGAACGCAATTACATGCACACCTTCCGCGGCGGCCCGGTCACGATGGGCATCTGGAACAAGCGGATCGACATGGGGCTTGCGGTAACGGTTACTTTCGATTCCGGAGCGCTTCCCTATGTGACCCAGTGGATGCTCGAAAATCCCATCGATTACGTGGCGGCCCTGGAGCCGGCGAACGTCCCGTGCCTGTCGCGGAGCGAACTCAGAAGCCTGCGGCTTCTTCCGCAACTCGGCCCGGGGGAAAGCAGGACGTTTTCGGTCACCATCGGCATTCTCGAAGGCAACACGCGTATCGCGGAGCATCTTACGGTCCCGGCGGAAAACGGGGACTGAAACTCCGAATAATCAGAAGTAAAGGCGCATAAGGTAAAAAGTTCATCAAATGTCCGAAAAGGACGAAGAATAAAGGAGGTTTCACCATGGTACATTCCAACGCGGCATTCATCGTTTACGGCGTGCATAAGGACGGCCTGCTCGATCCGGACGGAAATCTTTTCATTGACCAGAGTATTATCGACGGCGCCAAGGCCGCTCTCCGGGCGGAAGGCGTTGCCCTGGTGGAAAATGACCTCATCATCGCCACGAAGCAGGAGGCGAAGGACGTGCTCCTGCCGATTGCCAAAGACGACAGCATCGACACGCTGGTCCTTTTCTCCGGTACCTGGGTCTGGGCGGCGCATATGATCGGCGCGATCCGTGAATTCGCAAAGACCGGCAAGGGGATCGTGATCTGGACGCACGACGGTTCGCAGGGCTGGCGTCCGGTCGGCGGCCTCGTTCTTTCCGCGGCGCTTTCCGAGGTGGGGATCGCGCACAAGTTCGTATACGGCGGCATCTCCGATCCGAAGAACGTAAAGAAGGTCGCGAACTTCTGCAAGGCATCCGCGCTGAAGAAGAGTATGGAAATGACGACGCTCCGCGCGTTCGGCGGCCGCGGCATGGGCCAGACCTGCGGCGTGGCGGATCCGTCCCAGTGGATGAAGGTGTTCGGTATCGATATCGACTCCAGAGACACCTGGGAACTCATCCAGACTGCGAATGCTGTTCCGCAGGAGGAAGTGGACAAGGTCTGCGACTGGATCGATGAGAACTTCACGACGCCTGTCGAGCGCAATGAAGGCAACCTGCGCTCGGTGCGGCTGTATCTGGCGCTGAAGGCCTTAAAGGAGCGCGACGGCTTCGATTACTACACGATCCAGTCCTTCCCGGGACTCGGCGATTATTACGGCGCGTCCTGCTTCGCGCAGAGCATGATGCTCAACGACGGCGTGCCGACGTCCACGTTGTCTGACTACAACACGGCGTTGAGCTCGATCATGATCATGGGACTTTCCGAAGACCCGATCTATTACGGCGACCTCCAGCACGTCGACAAGGCGAATAAAGAGATCAAGATCATCGGCGACGGCGCCGTTCCGCCGTGCCTGGCGAACGAGGCGGGCGTATCGCTCGCGCAGCACGGGATCCCGACGGAAGGCGAAGCGGGCGGTCTGTCCATCAGCCTGGTATGCAAGAGCGGGAAGGGCGTTCTGGCCCGGATCAGCCGCGTGAACGGCAGATTCCGGATCTGCGTCGCGAAGTGCGAAGTCTATCAGCCGGACCCGGCCATCCTCGAAGAGCGGAAGCACGAATGCGGCATCCCGTTCTGGCCGCATGCCTTCATCAAGGTCCAGGGCGACATAGACGGACTGGTCGAAAACTGGAACAACGAGTACGGCTGCCTTGGTTACGGTGAGGATCTGTACGACCAGATCATCGAATTCGGGAAGCTCATGAACATCCCGGTCCTCGCGTTCTGAGGTGCGGCAGATGAAGATCTTTGACGCGCATCTGCACACGGAAACGGAAAACATCTGCCCGGAGGAACTGCTCCGGCGCTTTGACAGCATCGGGATATACGGCGCAACGATCATGTCGCCGCCGCCGGAATCGCCGGTGACCTCCATCGGGGTATCCTACGATACCCGGATGCGGTGTCTTGCGCAGTGGACCGAAGGACGCAGAGACAGGCTTTTCCCGGTGCTTTACATTCATCCGCTGGAGAAGGACGCGGTCGCAAAGGCAAAGGATGCGGCGCAGTGGGGCGTCGACGCCTTCAAGATCATCTATGACTGCCTGTATCCCTATGAGGAAGCTTCCATGAAGCTCCTTTCCGTTTTTGCCGAACTGGGCAAGCCCGTCATGTTCCATTCGGGCATTCTCTGGAACGGCGTCGATTCCAGCAAGTATAACCGGCCCCTCGGATTTGAAAAGCTGGTCGAGATCCCAAAACTCAGGTTCTCGATGGGGCACTGCTCCTGGCCGTGGACGGACGAGTGCATCGCGCTGTACGGGAAGTTCCTCAATGCGTATGTGACGAATCCGAACGCGTCCGCGGAGATGTTCTTCGACCTCACGCCAGGGACGCCGGTCATTTACCGGAAAGACCTCATTATGAAACTGTTCGGTTCCGGGTACGATACGCCGCACAATATCATGTACGGTACGGATTGTACGGCAAATAACTACAACACGCGCTGGGCGGAGTCCTGGATCAGAAGGGACCGTGCGCTGATGGAAGAAGCCGGCGCGGGCGAAGCGGTCATAGAGCATTATTTCGGCCTTAACTATCTGCGTTTCCTCGGCAGGCTGCCGAAGAATTTTACGCACGTGATCCCGGTCTCGGACGCGGCGGACGCATGGACGATCGAATACGCGAACCGGATGATGCAGGAGGAATGATCATGAAGGATCTCTTTACACTGGAAGGCAAGAATATCGTTCTGACGGGAGGCCGCGGAAATCTCGGACGCGTGATGGCCCGGCACCTTCTCGATTACGGCGCAAACCTCTTTATCACCGCCAGCAGCGAAGGAGCGGCAGAGGGGCTTCCGGCCGGTGAAAAACTGCATTATATCGTCTGCGATCTCCGGGATACCGCGCAGATCGCAAAGCTCTTTAAGACGGTCGACGAGGCCGGGGGCCTTGATGTCCTCATCAACAACGCGGCTTACGGCGGCGGCGCGGGCGGAAAGAGAATGACGAAGACCCGCATGGAGGATTTCGACGACGAGACCTGGGCCTACGGCATCGACGGCACGGTCGGGGTGACCTTCCGCTGCATCCGGGAAGCCATTCCGTATTTCCGGAAGAGAGGCGGCGGATCGATCGTCAATATCGCTTCGATGTACGGTGTCGTCGCGCCGGATCATTCGATCTACGGCGATACGGGGCAGAACAGCCCGGCGACGTACGGCGCCGGCAAGGCGGGCGTCGTGCAGCTGACCAGGTATACGGCGTCGTACCTGGCGAAGGACAACGTCCGTGTCAACTGCATCACGCCGGGTCCGTTCCCGAAGACCGAAGGGGTGAATCCGGATTTCCTGCATATCCTGCAGAGCAAGACGATGCTCGGAAGGACAGGCGACCCGGACGAACTCGCGGGTCCGCTCATCCTTCTGTGCTCGGATGCCTCGAGTTTCATGACGGGCGCGAACATTCTCGTGGACGGCGGCTGGACGGCCTGGTAAGGCGAAGCGGGAACGTGCCCAAACCCTGCGGCGGCGATGGAAGCCGGCTGCAGGGCGGGCGGCAGGAGGCAGGAAGATGGCGATCCCAAAGAAAGACATAACGGCGCGCTATGCGGTGGTGCAGGGGCTCTTCTGGGCCAATTACTGCATCCTCGGCGGATTTGCGAATGTGTACCTTCTGGCGCACGGCTTTTCCAATACGGCGATCGGCCTCATCGTGGCCATATCCGGCATCCTTTCCGCCTGTACGTCCCCGATCATCGCGGCCTGGGCCGACCGGCCGGAAACGATGCCGGTCCGCAGGATCGTAACGATCATGGCAGCCGGCATGATCGCGCTCATGGCGCTCGTCTTCCTCACGAGGACGAGCTATGTGCTCACGGTGATCACGTACACCGCCGCCATGATGCTGATCCAGCTTTCCGCGACCTTTACCGGTGCCTTGGCGGCGCAGAGCATGCGGTCCGGCTGGAAGCTGACCTACGGGCTCGCGCGCGGAGCAGGGTCTCTTATGTACGGCCTGTCGGCGCACGCGCTGGGCTGGGTCGTTGCGCGCTTTTCGCCGGATATCCTGCCGGTCCTCGGGATCGCGCTGTGGATCGTGTCGTTCCTTTTCATGCTCCGTTTTCCGGATACAAAGGATCATGCCGTGCTCTATGCGGATATGCCGGCGGACGGGGCGGAGATGGGCGGAGAAGGCGGCGGGAGCGCGCACGGGAATGCGGATCCGCCGCAGAAGCGTTCGGATTCGCCGGCCGCGTTTTTTAAGCGCTATCCCAGGTTCGGACTCTTTCTCATCGGCATTTTCTTTGTCTACATTTCGCATGCGATCTGCAATGTTTTCGTCACGCAGATCGTCATCAGCAAGGGCGGCACGGACGCGGATACGGGCCTGATCCTGGGCGTGCAGGCGCTCGTGGAGCTTCCCGTGATGTTCGGCTTTGCCTGGATGCTGAAAAAAGTACGCGCCATGAACTGGATGCGCATCTGCGCGTTCTTCTATGTGCTGAAAATGATCGGGACCTATGCTGCCGGTTCCGTTGCGGCACATACGGCGGTGCAGATCTTCGAAATGGGTTCGTACGCCGTGATGGTCGCCGGCACGATATATTATGTAAACTCGATAATGGACGCGAGGGACACCGTCAAGGGACAGTCCTACTTCGGTATCTCCACGACCACGGCGAATGTGGCGGCTTCGCTTCTCGGCGGCGTCATGTTGGATAGGTGGGGCGTTTCGCCGACACTGCTTTTCGGTATCGTCGTCGTGGTGATCGGTACGCTGATCGTATTCGTCAGTGTGGAAAAGCCGCGGCACGCGGCGGTCTGACCGATAAGCCGGCCGCACGTCTTCGCGGAGCAAAGCCGCAGAACGCAGCGGTCTCTGAAAATGATATTCTCCGAACGGAGGGACGGAATGGAACTGATGAACGGAAGGCCAGAGAGCGCGGAAGGCAGGCTCCCCAGGGAAATGCGGACGTATGACTTTCTCGACAGCCTCGGCATTTCCTATCAGCGCACCGACCACGAGCGGGCCGACAACATGGAAGCCTGCTATAAGATCGATGAGGTGCTCGGCGTTACCATCTGCAAGAATCTGTTTCTGTGCAACCGGCAGAAGACGAAATACTATCTTCTTATGATGCCGGGGGACAAGAAATTCAAGACGAAGGAACTGTCCGCGCAGATAAACTCCGCGCGTCTTTCTTTCGGCGGTCCGGAGGAAATGCTTGCCTTCCTTGACATCGAACCCGGTGCGGTGAGCGTCATGGGGCTTATGAACGATCATGAGAAGAGGGTGCAGCTCCTCGTCGACGAGGACGTTCTTAAGGACGAGTATATCGGCTGTCACCCGTGCGTCTGCACGTCGAGCCTGAAGATCCGGACAGAGGACGTGTTCGGAAAGTTTCTTGCGGCAGCCGGACACGAGCCGGTCACCGTGCATCTTGTCGGGGAAGACTGAAGAAGAGCGGTATGCAGCATATTAAGCAGGACGTGCAGGATACCCGGCACGGAAAGGAAAGGATCAGCCATGCAGTACAGGATCAACAGAAGAACGGGCGATAAGATCAGCATGATCGGCCTCGGCTCCTCCTACATGTTCAACGCGGGCCTTTCGGAAGGCGTAAAGGCCGTGCGGCGTGCCTTTGAAGGCGGCATCAATTACTACGATTTCGCGGCGGGGGATATCGACGCGTTCCCGATCTGCGGCGAGGCGCTCTCCGGCGACCGGAAAGACGTGCTCTACCAGGTGCATTTCGGCACGGATTTTTCAAAGAAGACCTACGGCTGGTCGCTTGACATTGATACGGTCAAGCGGTCCGTCGACGAACAGCTAAAGCTCCTTAAGACAGATTATATCGATTACGGCTTTATCCACTGCCTTGACGAGCTTTCGGACTGGGAAACCTATAAAGCGCACGGCATCTATGCCTACATCGAAGAACTGCGGAAAGCCGGCGTGGTGAAGCACCTCGGAGCTTCGTCCCATACCCCGGCCGTCATTCAGAAGATCCTGGACGATGCGCCGGTCGATATGCTGATGTTCTCCGTCAATCCGGGCTATGATTACGGGGAAGGCGAGTATGCTTTCGGCGGCGTGGATGAGCGGACCGCGGTCTATAAGCGCTGCGAAGCGGAGGGGATCGGCATTTCCGTAATGAAGCCGTTCTCCGGCGGACAGCTCCTCGACGCGAAGACGTCGCCCTTCGGGGAGGCGCTTACGCCGTATCAGTGCATCCGCTACGCACTCGATAAACCGGGCGTTCTGACGGTCCTTCCGGGCGCGCAGAGCGTCGCCGAGGTGGAATACCTTCTCGCCTACTTCGACCAGCCGGAGGATGTGACGGATTATTCCGTGATCGGGACCTTCGCGCCGCCGCAGGCACAGGGAAAATGCGTTTACTGCAACCACTGCAAGCCGTGCCCGATGGGTCTTGACATCGGCCTTATCAACAAGTACTACGACCTTGCGAAGGCCGGGGACGATATGGCGGCGGAGCACTACCGGAACCTTTCGCTCCACGCGGACGACTGCGTATCCTGCGGACACTGCGACATGCGCTGCCCGTTCGGCGTTATGCAGAGCGAACGCATGCAGGAGATCGCGGCATACTTCGGGTAACGGCGGCATCACGTCACTGCGGAGCCGGCCATCTGACAGGGCGGCATTCTGCCGGAAAGCAATACGGCGGAGGAGAAAATGAACTGCGAGACATGCATGTATTACGAATACGACGAAGACGACGAGATGTACTATTGCTCGGTCGACATGGATGAGGACGATTACGCGCGCCTTATGGAAGGACGTGTGCGCACCTGTCCGTTCTACCGGGACGGAGACGAGTACAAAGTCGTCCGGCACCAGCTATAGACAAAATGGCCGGCTGCTTAAGGCGGAGCGCGGCCCTATGGCGCAGATGCCCCGGCAGCGGCGGCCGGAAAAGAAGATGGAGGAAACTATGGTTACAGAGTCAATGAAACAGGCCTATGCCCGCCTTGCGGTCCGCCGCGGCGTCAACGTGCAGAACGGCCAGCTCCTTGTCGTAAGCGCGGCGGTACAGGACGCCGCGTTCGTGCGCCTCGTGGTGAAGGAAGC
>JAFOIS010000097.1 GCA_017420605.1 Lachnospiraceae bacterium
CCTTCGGGCCTCCGAGACCGCCGGGATCATCAACAATGAACGCGGAAAACCGGTCTTCTTTGATGAGCGGCTTCGCGAGCGGAATTTCGGCCGTCTTGAAGGCATGCTGAAGGGCACCTACGACTACACGGAACTCTGGGATTTTGAGAAGAATGCCGATTACGGCGGAGAGAGCATCCGGATCTTTTTTGACCGGGTCTGGGATTTTCTGGACGACCTGAAAAAATGGCATCCCGCAGAAGATGTGCTCCTCGTCTGCCACGGCGGCACGATGCGCGCCATCGAATGCTACTTTAACGGCATCCGGGACGCAAAGGGGATCGCCGGGTTCTTCACGAAAAATTCGGAAGTCAGAACGTATGACCTTGCATGAGGCGCAGGGACAGGCAGGGGGATTCAGAAATAGTATTTTTTACCGCGGATCTGCATCTCGGGAATGAGGGTGTGCTGGAGAAAAGGCATCGTCCCTTCTCCTCCGTCGCAGAGATGAACGCGTGTCTGATCGAGAACTTCAACCGGACCGTGGCCCCGGAAGATACGGTATACCTTCTCGGGGATATCTGCCAGGATATGCCGGAAGAGGAAGCGAACGCCCTGATCGGCAGAATGAACGGACGCAGGATCCTGCTTAGGGGGAATCACGACCTCCGTTACGATCCTGCGCTGTTTGTGCGTACGGAGGATTTTCTGATGACCGACCTTGGCGGACGCCGGTTCGTGCTTTCGCATTATCCGATGATCGACTGGCCGATGCGGAAGGAAGGCGGTATCCACATACACGGACATCTCCACACCTCCGCAGCCTGCAATCTGAACAATCGCAAAGCTGGCTGGTTCCGCTACGACGCCGGCGTCGACGCCAATGATTTCCGGCCGGTCTCTCTTGCCGCGATCCTGTGTTTTTACGAGGGCCGCCCCTGGCATACGGGTCCTTGCCAAACGGAAGACAGTGCCCTTTAGTCCAGCACCTTCAGCGGCTTCCAGCGCAGGTAATCGCCGGACGCGAGATGATACCGCACACCGCGGAACTCCCCCTCGATACTGTCGCGGAACCTGCTTTCCCCGTGGCAGTGCGCGTAGATCACCTGCTCCGCTCCGTACTCCTCGGCCATATCGGTAAACCCGCTGCGCTCCTCCAGAATGTTCGTCGGCGGATAATGGAGGAACATGATAAACCTTTGGTAGCCGTCCGCCCTCGCCGATTCAAACGACGTCCGAAGGCGTCTCAGTTCCCGCTCCACGAGCTTTTTTGCGTGCGCCTCTTCCACAGCGTCCCAGTCCACGATCCTGCCGCGCCCATCGATCAGGAACGGCCCTTCAAAGGTGTACCCCTTGGTTCCCACCAGGGCATAATCACGGTAGACTTCGTAACTGTCCTGCAGAAAAGTAAGACCGGGCTGATACAGCTCGTTCAGCTGCTTCGTCTTTTTTGCGTCCCAGAACATATCGTGATTGCCGCGGATCAGGATCTTCCGTCCGGGCAGGTCACGGATATACGCAAGGTCCGCCTCGCATTCACTGAGGTTCTTCCCCCAGCTGTGATCGCCGGCAAGCACCAGCGTATCAGCCGCCGTGATCAGCTTTTCGCAGTTCTTCCGGAACTTCTCTTCATGATTTTTCCAGACCCGGCCGTGCAGCTGCCCCGGCGCTTTCAGCTCCGACTGAAAATGCAGATGCAGATCGCCTATCGCATAAAGAGCCATTATGCCGGATCCTCCCGGCCGCAGCCGTCCGCAGATCCTGCTGGAAACACCGTATGCATCCGTATTACCCCTTCTTCGGTCTGTAATAATACGCGCCGTCCCTGTATTCCAGATGATCCACGGTCGTCCTGTTGATAAGATCCACTGCCATATTGTCCGGATATCCCGGCATGTACCAGTAATAGTGACTGCCGAGGATCAGGTAGTTATTCCGGTGACCGTAGAAATAGCCGGTGACCGATCTTTCGTTGATCGTCTGCACGAGCCGCTCAAAGAGGCGCCTGTCCTCTTCCGGAAGCCGCCGTTTTAAAAGATATTCATGGGGCGCGGTCTTTGCGTACGTCGACGCGAATTTCCACCGGCACCGCCCGGCGAACGCTTCCGCTTCCTCCGGGGAAAACGGAACGGCCTTATCTTCGCTCTTCCGCTCGTCTTCGATCAGACGGAGCTTATGCTCCGCCTCTTCTGCCGTATCAAACGCAAGCGACCTGAAATCCTCCGTGAGATGCCGTCTTCCGCCCGCATCCTCATAGAAAAGACCCCACCGCTTCGCTCCGTTATCTTCAAACGGGGCTGTATAAAGATCTGCCATGTATCTCCACCCTTTGACCGGACAGTTACTTTATGACCTCTTAAACAGCCGCGCGCTCCAGAATTCCATTCCGAGTTCCTCCAGATAGAAATGCAGGATCGCCTTCCAGTTCTTCGTCGCGGTACTCAGCATAATATACTCCGTATCCGCCCCGGCCGCCTTTTCGGCATATGAAAACAGCATCTTTCCGATCCCCCGGTTCCGGTATTCCGGTCTTACATACAGCTCTTCCACTTCGAAGACCGGCGTCCCGTCCGGCATGATGGAAGTAGACCTTTCGGATCTCTCCCCGTGACCGAAGAGATACCCTATGATCTGTCCGTTCACTTCGGCAAGAAAGATCCGGTTGCCTTCGATATCGGGCCGTTCATTCTTCCGGTATCCGCGGCAGCTTTCTTCCGCCTCCCAGTCGGCGGACAATTGGATCAGGACCGCAAGTGTTTCTTCCGTCAGTTCTGTTTCCTTTACGATCATGCCGCCCGTTTCCGGCTTACCGCCCTCCGAACCGGCTTCCAGTCCTGCCGCGCCCATTTTTTCGATAAGGTCATGCAGACTTTTGTCATGCTGGGACTTACTGATAGCCCCGTGCTTCAGGAATTCGTCGAGCAGCGCCTTTTCCCGTTCAAACAGTTCGCGGTTCTTTTCTTTATACGTAAGA
>JAFOIS010000098.1 GCA_017420605.1 Lachnospiraceae bacterium
CCGATAAATAACACAAGACAACGATTTTGGGGCTGATTTCTCTGCACTGATACCCTTTCTACTGCAAAGACTGAGTGCTTCTCAAAAGGTACACCTTCTGAGAGTTTTTTATTGTAATTATCCTCTTAATTCATGCAAGCGTCTGTAAAACGTCGCTGTTGATATGTTGCAGATCTTCAGCAATTCGGTCTGCGAAATCTGTTTTTTCTCTCACTGTCGAACCAGTTCCGCAAAATGATCCGGCAATGCCTTCTGCGGTCGTCCGAACCGAACACCGCGGGCTTTGGCTGCCGCAATGCCCTGCTCCTGCCTTTTGTGTATGCTCTCCCGTTCCGTCTGTGCCGTGAATGACAGGATCTGCAGCACAAGATCTGCTATGAACCTCCCGATAAGGTCGCTCTCCTGCCCGGCGTATAACAGCGGCATATCGATCACGACGATATCTATCCCCTTCTCCTTGGTAAGGATCCGCCACTGTTCCTGAATCTCTTCGTAATCACGCCCCAGACGGCCAAGAGAAACGATGTAGAGAAGGTCTCCTTCCCGGAGTTTTTTCACCATCCGCCTGTAATTCGGTCGGTTGAAAGTCCTTCCGGACTGCTTGTCAACAAAAATATCTCTGTCGGAAATCCCGGCATTCCGCATTTCTATCATCTGTCGTTCTTCATTCTGATTCAGGCTGGAGACCCTGACGTATCCGTATGCTTTTCCCATCATGCGCACCCTCCTGCTGAAAAAGGCGCATCTCTGCGCCGTCATTCGTTGTCCGGTACTCATTTTACCAAGTCCTGGATTTTCCGTCTTTTTTACTGCTAATATTTTATCGATTATTGCCAATATTACTCTAAAATGATAAAATAATAGCAGTAAACGATCCGCCGGAGGCATGCAATGCAGCAATATATCTGGGAAACACCGAGTGAGATAAACAGGAATCTCGCGAAACGCCTCAAGGCGATCCGCAAGCGGAAGGGATATACACAGGAACAGCTCGCCGTCCGTTGTAACGTGAGCTACGGGGCGCTCAAGCATTTCGAGCAGACGGGCCGGATCTCTCTCATTGGCCTTACGAAGATCGCGATGGAGCTCGATCTCGCAGAGGAGCTCCGTTCCCTGTTCACGGAAGTACCTTATAAGAGTCTTGAGGAGGTGCTCCGTGATCAGTAAAACACTCGACGTATTCTGCAAGGGCAGACAGGTCGGAACCCTCGCCGAAGAAAAAAACGGCTCTGTCGTATTCGCTTATTCCGATGGATGGCTTCGCGAAGGCTTTCCCATCAGTCCGTTCTTCCTGCCTCTTAAGGCCGGCGTGCAGACACCCCGGTCTCAATTTGCAAGATCCTATGGCCTTTCCGGCATTTTTGCGGACAGCCTGCCGGATGCCTGGGGACGTCTTCTCCTCGACCGGTATCTGAAAAGCATCGGGATCACGGATATTTCCCGTCTGGACCGTCTGGCCTATGTCGGCAGTTCCGGGATGGGCGCGCTCGAATACTATCCGGAACACCGGGCGAATTACTCGGTCAGCGGCTTCGATTACGATGAGATCGCCGCTTCCTGCGGGAAGGTATTGGCAGAAAAGCCTGTGGAAGATCTGGACCTTCTGTTCCGTCTGGGCGGATCCTCCGGCGGTACCAGACCGAAAATTCTTCTCGAAGAAGACGGCCGCCACTGGATCGTGAAGTTTCCGGCAGCCAATGATCCTTTGGGCAGCGGAAAACGGGAATATGAATACTCTCTCTGCGCCCGGGACTGCGGGATCATCATAACGGAAACGCAGCTCATTCCCTCAAAAGTGTGCAGCGGATATTTCAAAACGGAACGTTTTGACAGAACAGCAGACGGGAAGGTCTTCACTGCTACCGCCGCCGGGCTTCTGGAAGTCGATTTCCGGGCTCCGTCCTGTGATTATTCTTCGTATATGAAGCTGATCAGCATTCTGACGAAGGAAAATAAGGAGCAGCTCCTGCAGATGTACCGGGTCATGTGTTTCAATGTGCTGGCGCATAACCGCGACGACCACGCGAAGAATTTCTCGTTCCTCTATGACGACGCCGCAGGCTGGCAGCTCGCGCCGGCCTATGACCTGACGTACAGCAATACCTATTTCGGCGAGCAGACGACGTCTGTAAACGGGAAAGGCAAAAATATAACCGACGGCGATCTCATCGCTGTCGGTACGCAGGCGGGCCTGCGGAAAAAACTGTGTACCGAAGTTCTGGCCGAAATACGGGAGAAGGTTCGAAAACTCCGCTGATACCTGATCGCGGAACGTCCCGCTCATCGCACCGTATCACGGCCTGTCGATTTCTTCTTCGGAGCAGGCAGTTCGTCATACATCGCTTTAAGCAGCTTCCGCAGAAACTCTCGGTCCTCCACCTCGTCTACAAGCAGCATTTCTTTCGCGCCTTCATATGGCAATTCCTTCGCGGCATCCGGCATCATCGCCGCCGCTGCCTTCACAGGCTTAACGAGAAAGCGGTCGTCATAGATGCCGCCGAACGCCTTGCCGCG
>JAFOIS010000099.1 GCA_017420605.1 Lachnospiraceae bacterium
ATGTTGAGGATCCCGGGATGCGAGCAGCCGACGAGCACGCAGAGTTCTTCCCCGAGATCAAGAACGAGGCAGATCTCGTCGCCAAAGTCATCGGTAACGAAACCCTGATCCGTTTTCTTCACGAACCGGGCAGGGATCGTTTCAAAATCGTAGATCCGCGGGAAATCCGCAACAGCGAACACGCCGGGAAGGATCTCTTTTACGTCCGTCACCGTTTCGTGCCGGTATCCGTGTTCCCCGGTGAAGGCCTCATCGAAGCCTGCGGACAGATCGGTATAACGCACGCCGTCGAACGCGTATTTCGGTTCGAAAAATCCGGGACCCGTATACAGAAGACCGCCCCGTCCTGTCGTTTCCGCATAGTCGCGGAAACCGGCGGCATGATCGTAATGGCTGTGGGAAAGGACGACAGCGTCCGGAGAAGAGATCTCTCTGCCGAGCCGGTGGGCGTTCCCGAGCGTATGCGGTCCCTGGCCGAGGTCGAACAGTACGGAAGATCCTTCCTTTTCGATGAGGAGCGACAGGCCGTGTTCCGCCGTAAGCGCTTTGTTTTCAGAAGGAAGGTTGTCCATCAAGGCTGTGATACGTAACATTTCCCGTCCGCTCTCCGTTCGCTGCAGTTATATAAATGTGATGAAAAAAACGCCATAATATGACGCCTTATGATTATTATAGCCAGTGAAATACAGAAATAAAACCGGCTTGAAATGTTCCCGGTAACAAAAAAGCGGCGTCTTCTCCGGCGTTTGCTGTTTTCAGTACAGAAAACAAAACAGCCGCCCGATTCGGCTTGTAAAACGAATGCCTGTTTTTTACAATGATAGGGCCGGGTAAAAAGCGTGCCGGTGACGGGCGCGCCCGGTTTTCCTATCCACCATCATGACCGGAGGCATTCTTTATGATTCAGGCATATACCAAAAGCCGCTGCGCCTTCTGGGCGGTCCGGGCGGCCGCGCTCGTCATCATCGTCGTACTGTGGATCCATGATCTGCGGCTGGGCTACCAGCTTTATATTCCGATCGTTGCGACCGTTCTCCTTGCCGGCATCGGATACTTCCTGTCCCGGCTTCTCGGAAATCTCATTTCTTCCGTTGAAAACACGAAGGTCCTCGGCTATCTCCACGTGGAGCTCGATCCGGAAAAGTTCATCGCGTCCTATCGGGGCGTGCCGGATAAGATGAAGCAGGGCACGCGTGACCGCGCCGTATCGTCCGCCTATCTTGCGGACGGATATTTCTCGGCGGGAGACGCGGCAGATGCGGTGAAGTCGCTGGACAAAGGATTCGAAGGGCTCGATCTTTCCGGAAAATACCCGCTCGCCGGCCTCTATCACGGAAACCGTCTCCAGTACCTGATCGGCATGAAAGACTGGGAAGGCGCCAAAGAAGAAGCCGCACAGCTTGAGGGCGTCATCACAGCCTGTGAAAAAAGCAATAAGGCGCTTGCGGAGAACCTCTCTTCCGCCCTCCGCACCCGGAAAGCGCGCATCGGGATCGCAGAAGGCCAGAAAGCCGACAGCGCCTTTCTGAAGGAAGAGGTAAAAAAGGCACAGTACAATCTCCGCCGGCTCGAGCTCTATGAGACGCTCCGGGAAAACGCGCTTCTGAAAAATGACAAGAAAGAAGCCCGCGAATACGCGGACAAAATGAAAGCCGAGGGCGGGAAGACGTTCTACGCGCAGTAAATAAAATGCGGCGGGATCTTCCCGCCGCTTTCTCTGTACTGTTTTCCGTATTTTTATTCCACCGAATCCGCTTCGGCAAGGGCCGTTTCCTTGATCATAGCCACCCGTGCCTTTGCCTTTTCCGTGCTCTCTTCCTTCGCGTAGAAATAGAACTTCAGCTTCGGTTCGGTGCCGGACGGCCGCATCGCGAACCAGGATCCGTCCGTAAGATAGAACCGGAGCACGTTCGAAGCGGGGATATCCTCATATCCGTCCTTATAATCGATGACCTTACCGATCCCGAGGCTGCCGATCCCGGCGGCCTTTTCCGTCTCCTGCGCCGGCGTGCAGCACCCTTCCGGGCACACGCAGCCCGGCCCGCATGCGTAACGGTTCCGGAAGTATTCCATGATCCGCGCGATCCTGAGTTTCCCTTCCTCGCCCTTAAGAACAAAGTTATGGTCGCCTTCCGCGAAATGACCGAACTGCCCGTACATTTCCCGGAGCGCGTCCGGCAGTGTCATGCCGCGCTTCTTATAATACGCCGCCATCTCCATCGTGATGAGCGACGCGGCGATCGCGTCCTTGTCGCGGACTTCGGAATCGGGCGCGCAGCCGATGCTCTCTTCATAGGCGAAGAATACGCGGTAGCCTTCGGCCTCCAGTTCCGGGATACGGCCGCAGATATTCTTGAAGCCGGTCAGTGCTTCATAGACGTCGATGCCGTAGCTGCGGCAGATCGCCGCACCCATGTCTCCCGTCACGATCGATTTGACCATGGCGGTCTTCCCTGCAAGCTTCCCGGCCGCCTTCTGCGCCGCCGCCATATAGCCGATCAGCATGGCGCCCATCTGGTTGCCGTTTACGAAATGATACTCCCCGTCCGTCCCGCGCACCTCGATCGCCATGCGGTCCGAATCCGGGTCCGTGCCGATAATGAGCTCGGCGCCGGTTTTTTTCGCGAGTTTTTCGGACAGGGCAAAGGCCTTCGGGTCTTCCGGATTCGGATACCCGACTGTCGTGAAGGCCGGATCCGGTTCCTCCTGCTCTTTGACGATAAACACATTTTCGAAGCCGTTATCACGGAGGATCCGCTGTACCGGAACGGCGCCCGCGCCGTTGAGCGGCGTATAGACCGCGCAGACCGACTTGTCCAGTTCCTCATCCTGCCGCTGCCGGAGCGTCATAAGGTACTCATGATACCGGAAATCGATATCGAGGACGGGGTCCTCTGCCGTATCGCCCGTCTGGTCGTCGGGCAGGACCGTAACGATCCCGTCCTTGACCGCCTGCGCAAGCGGCAGCTTTTTGATGCCGCTGAAGAAACCCAGCTTTTCGATCGCCGCCGTCATGCCGTCCGCGACCGTGCCGGAGATCTGCGCGCCGTCTTTCCAGTAGACCTTATAACCGTTATATTCCTTCGGATTGTGGCTTGCCGTCATGTTGATGCCGGACACGGCGCCGAGCGCGCGGATCGCGTAGGAAAGCTCCGGCGTCGGGCGGATATCCGGGAAGAGATAGACCCGGATGCCGTTTGCCGCCAGGATCTCCGCCGAAAGACGCGCCAGTTCATCCGAATGATACCGGCAGTCGTAGCACAGTACGACGCCCTTTGATACGTCTTCTCCGGAAGCGTTGATATAATCCGCGATCCCCTGGGTGGCGCGGCCTACGGTGAACGGATTCATCCGGTTCGTGCCGGCACCGTAGATCCCCCGAAGCCCCGCCGTACCGAACGCGATGACCTGGAAGAAGCGGTCGCGGATCTCCGCCTCATTTTCCGCGATATCCAGAAGCTCCGCATAGACCGGCGAATCGACCGGGCAGGCCGAAAGCCATTCTTTATAACGTTCCTGTGCCGTCATGGCATGATCCTCCGTTTACATGCATGTGTCTGCCGGTATGTCAGGCATAGGCGGTCCCGTACCGATGCATTCCCGACAGGTCTATTGTAGTATTTTTCCGGCTTCTTTTCAACACACCGGCTCCGCGCAGTCCGGCTTAAGGTCCGGGGCTGTCAGGGCCTCCGCGTCGGAAACGGTGATCCGGCGGCTCTCGCCCGGCAGAAGGTCAAAGAAGAGATCGGAATGCAGGTATTCCTCGTCGAGCCCGAACGAAACGCCGTGCGCGTATACGTCCGCCGTCACGGTAAAGGACAGTTTCCCGCCCTCTTTGACCACGTCGGATATGGCAAGGGACGCCTTCTTCGGGATCCGGAGCGTACGAAAATCCCCGGTGTGCATCACGGCGGTCTGAATATCCGCCTCTTCCGCCTTCGCATAGACCGTACCCGCGCGAAGATCGAGTCCGCAAAGAGGAATGCTGCCGAGTTCCGCAAGCTTCGTAAAGGCCGGAATCTCCGCCTTAAAGGTGACTGCCGGGCCGTATTCCCCGCCATAGGTCACATAGCCGGCTTTCACATGGACAGTGCGGGCTTCTTCGGTATCGTTCGAGCAATAGACCACAGCCTGATCCCCGCGTCTCTTTACGATAAGGCGCGACGCCGAAAACGCGCGTTTCAGCGCGTAGTACGCCGGTTTCGGATTCCCGTAATGATCCATCGCGCTGAAACCGACTTCCCCGAAGCCGTCGGAGAAGCACCACATCACGCAGCCGCTGCATTTTTCGATGGCGCGGAAATGATCCGCCTCATATTCCAGGAGCGCGCTCTGGAAAAGGCCGCCGTACCGGCAGTATTCCCCGAGCGAAAGCTCCCTCTTTCCCGTATAATGCCGGTATATCCCGTCGCGGACGGCGTCCTTCTCGAATGTGTTCCGGTGATGCAGGAACATACGGCTGCCGTATTCCGTATCCTCCGCTCCGCCCAGATACCGGACGAGCGCTTTCTTCGAGGGCGGCCCCATAACGCCGCCTTCGACGAGGAACTTCGCGTCCAGCGTATCGATCACTTCAAACGAGATCCTCGTCTGCTGATAAGCCGGGTCGATGATGAGGAACGGATACAGATGGCTGTCCCCGCC
>JAFOIS010000100.1 GCA_017420605.1 Lachnospiraceae bacterium
GCTCTTTACGAAACTGGCCGCGGAGGCGGAACACCTCGGCGCGAAGGTCCTCATGGAAGGGACCAATAAAGACGACGAAGGGGATTACCGGCCGGGCCTTCGGGCGATCGCGGAACTGGGCGTTGCAAGTCCTCTGCGAAAGGCCGGCCTGACGAAGGCGGAGATCTATGCGCTGTCAATGGAAAGAGGACTTCCCACGGCAAAAAAGCCGTCGTTTGCCTGTCTTGCGACAAGAATACCTTACGGTGAGAAGATCACGGCAGGGAAGCTTCGGAGCATCGAAGGCGCGGAGAAGCTCCTTGCGGAAAAAGGTTTCACCCAGTTCCGGGTCCGGACAAGCGGAACAGATACGGCTGCGCCGAATGCGGCGGATCGCGGTGCAGAACCGGCGAAAGATGCGGCCGCCGGCGGGATCCTCACGGCACGGATCGAAGTGAGAGCGGAAGAGATCGGGCGCTTTGCGGACGCGGCTCTCCGGGAGGAGATCGTCCGGGCCTTCCGGTCGCTCGGATATACGTATGTTTCTCTTGATCTTGCGGGTTACCGCACGGGCAGTATGAATGAAATGCTGCCGGAGGCGGCTGCGGCGGCCGCGCTTTACGGCAAAGGATAAAACGGCATGGAATCCAATATCGGACAGGGTACGGAAAAGATCTATTATAAGGATGCGTATCAGAGCGTCTTTACGGCGCGGGCCATTGCCTGCGAGCCGGCGGGAGAGGGCTTCGACGTCATTCTGGACGCGACGGCCTTCTTCCCGGAGGAAGGCGGGCAGAGCGCCGATACGGGGCGTCTCTTTCTGTCCGGCAGCGCGGGACGGGACGGCGATGCCGCCAAAGAGGAGTGCATTCCGGTCTTCGACGTACGCATCAGGGACGGGATCATTTTCCACCGCGTAAAAACACCCGTTCCGGAAGGCACGGCCGTCCGCGGGGAGATCGACTGGGCGAGGCGTTTTTCGAATATGCAGCAGCATTCCGCGGAGCATCTGTTTTCCGGCTTCGTCCATTCCCGCTTCGGTTATGAGAACGTGGGCTTCCACCTGTCGGACCGCGAAGTGACCATGGATTACAGCGGGCCGCTCACCGAAGCGGACGTCTCCTCCCTCGAGGCGGACGTCAACGCGGCGATCTGGCGGAATTTCGAGAGCCGGCAGCTCTTTCCGGACAAAGAAACGCTGGAAACGCTTTCTTTCCGGAGCAAGAAAGAGATCGAGGGGCAGGTGCGGCTCGTGGAATATCCGGGCGTGGATCTGTGCGCCTGCTGCGCGCCCCACGTTCGGCGGACCGGCGAGATCGGGATCATGAAGGTCGTATCGTCGCAGAACTACAAGGGCGGCACGCGGATCTTCATGCTGGCGGGAGAGAGGGCATACCGGCTTCTTACGGAGGAGCACCGTATCCTGCAGGACGTCTCCCGCGGCTTCTCCACGTCTTATCCGAACGTCCCCGGACGGATCAGGGAGCTCAGGGAAGATACGATCTCCCTCAGGCGTGCGCTTGCCGAAGCTGCCGCAAAGCAGCTGGAGGATAAGATCGGACAGCTCCCGGAAGATCTGGAGAACGTCTGCCTGTTTACGGCCGGCGTCGATCCCGTTGTCCTCCGGAAAGCGGTCAACGCCATCACGGAACGGCATTCCGGAATTGCCGGGATCTTCGACGGGAATGAAGAAAACGGATACCGGTATATCCTCGGCAGCCGCATTTCCGTACAGCCGCTGCAGACGGCGCTCCGGGAAAACTTTGGCGCGAAAGGCGGCGGCTCGGAAAAGATGGCGCAGGGATCGGTCCGCGCAAAGAAAGAAGATATCGAAAAACTGTTCGCCTGAAGAGATGGAAGAGGCGGGAGGCAGACATGGATCTATCTATCGAGAACATTATCGCGAGAAATTATTACGGAGAAGAAGGCGCGATCGACGTGATCCGGAACGCCGGATTCGACGCGATCGATTATGACGTCTGCGGACTTTCGCCGGAAGGCTTCGAAGACCTGATCGTAAAGAGGGGCGTGCCGTATGCGAAGGAGCTCCGCGCCTGCGCGAAGGAAAAGGGCACCTATTTCTGCCAGTCGCATGCGGTCTATGATTACCGTTTCGGGATCCGGTTCGATGAGAGCGAGCGGAAATTCTATGAAGTCGTGCGGTCCATGGAGTTCTGCGCGGCGCTGGGCGCCCCGGTCTGCGTCGTCCACTGCCTTGCGCATCCGGACGAAAAGGTCATGATGGAGGAGAACTTCCGGTTCTATTCGGCGCTCCTGCCCTATGCGGAACAGTACGGGATCGCGATCGGTGTCGAAAACCTGCCAGGCAGCCCCAGCGGCCAGCGCATTGACAGGGCAAGCCGTTTCAATGAAATGATCGACCGGCTGGACAGCCCGTATGTGAAGGGCTGTTTTGACGTCGGCCACGCCAATATCGCCATGCACTGCCCTGAGGAATTCATCCGCGACGCGGGCAGCCGCATTTTCTGTCTGCACACCCACGACAACGACGGCGTTAGCGACCTGCACAGCGTGCCGTCCACGCATCCGAACGGGAACTTCAGCGTGAACTGGGACGCGGTCCTTGCCGCTCTTAGCACGGCCGGCTATCAGGGGACGCTGAGTCTCGAACTGGTCGGCTGGATGAACTGTTTTTCGGCGGAAACGCTGCCGGAGGCGCTGCGCCTTGCCGCAGCTGTCGGACGTTCTATGATCCGCAAATTTGAAAAAATGCAGGCCAACTGCACAGGAGGCGGCAGATGAAGACCTATTTTTCAAAACTGAAGACCGACGAAGAATCCCGGAGGCGGTTCCGGCAGCTTCTGCCGGCCATGATCGCCGACCAGGCGGCGCTGACGCTCCTTGGCGTCATCAATACGCTGCTCCTTTCGCACACGGACACGGTTTCAATGTCCGGCGTCGCGCAGGCGGAATCCTTCTGTACCGTCCTTTCCGCCGCGCTGTATTCGGTCTGTATCGGCAGCTCCGTGCTGACTGCCCAGAACATGGGCCGGGGAGATAAGGACAGTGTCTCCGACACGTCTTCACAGACCACGATCTGGGGCGCACTCCTGACCGGCCTGCTCTGCCTCGTGCTCTTTTTCGTCAGAGTGCCGATCCTGCGCGCTCTTTTCCGGAAGTCGGCTGAAGACGTGCTGGCGGCCTCGTTTGACTATGCCGCGGCCGCGATCCCGTCCCTTGTCTTTACCTTTATCATTTCGCAGGTCTCCGGTCTTTTCCGGGCAGCGGATGATGCGAAGACGCCGCTCTTTATCAGCGTTCTGGTCAATGTCGTCAACCTTGTTCTGGGCCTCTTTCTCATCACCGGCATCGGCGGGATCGGCGGCTTCGGCGCGACGGGCGCCGGGCTGACGCTTCTGTTTTCCAAAATGGCCGGTGCGCTCGTTTCGATCTTTTTCCTCTGCCGCACGCATCTGCCGGTCCGTCTCAAACGCATACGCCTTACGGAATGGACGCAGTTTTTCGCCGCCCTGCCGGTCGGCCTTTCCGCGTCGGTCGACAATCTTTTATTCTACGGTGCGCGTCTCGTTCTCCAGATGATGATCGCCGGACTCGGCGCGCTCGTTATCAGCGCGAACCAGATCGTTCTTTCGATCCATAACTTCGCGATCATCATTCCCAATGCCATCGCGCTGTCCGCCTATCCGATCGTCGGAAACAATTACGGCCGGAAAGACTATGACCGCTGCCGGAACAACGACCGGTACATCGGGAAGCTGACGCTTATAGCCTGCAGCATCACCGCGGTGGTCTTCCTCATCTTCCCGAAGACCATTATCGGATTCTATACGCAGGATCCCGCCCTGACCGGGGTCGCTTCCGCGGCGCTCATTGCGGAGGCGGTATCCCTCTTCTTCTGGTCGCACGGCATCTACGCGTCCGTTCCGCTGCGGAGCACGGGCGTCGTCGTTTTCCCGCTTCTTGCGAACTCGCTTTCGGTCTGGATCATGCAGGACGCCTTCGTCTATTTCATCGGCATCCCGCTGGGACTCGGCGCGACCGGCATCTGGATCGGTTTCGGGCTTTCGACCCTTGCGCGTGCCGTCGTCATCGCCGTGTACAAGCGCAGGACCGGCTGGCCGAGCAAGTAGCAGTTCATTATACGCAGAAGCAAGCCGAAGGTTTTCATTTCCCGGCCTTTGTGTTAAAATATCCTGAATAATGGAAATCTATGACCAGAGGGTGCTATGGAAAAACTCACGTATTATCTTGAAAATGAACTGGCCGGCGCGTTCGAGGCGGCAGGCTATGCCGCGGAATACGCGCGTGTGACCGTATCGAACCGGCCGGACCTTTGCGAATACCAGTGCAACGGCGCCATGGCGGCCGCGAAGGCGTATCACAAGGCGCCGATCGCGATCGCGAAGGACGTGCTCGCGCATTTCCCGGAAGAAGACCGGAAGGTCGTCGGCCGTATCGAAGCGGTGCCGCCGGGATTCATCAATTTTGACGTCGATCCCTGGTACGCGGCGGCCTATCTTGCCGCGGCCGCGGAAGACGAGGATCTCGGGATCCCGCAGAAGGAGCCGGAGACCGTCGTCATCGACTACGGCGGACCGAACGTCGCGAAGCCGCTGCACGTCGGGCATCTGCGCTCGGCGGTCATCGGCGAGAGCATCAAGCGCCTCGGGCGCGCCGTCGGCCACAACGTGATCGGCGACGTGCACCTCGGCGACTGGGGCCTGCAGATGGGGCTCCTGATCACGGAAATGGGAGAGCGGATGCCCTCTCTTCCGTATTTTGACGAAAACTTCGACGGGGAATATCCGGAGGAAGCGCCGTTTACGATCGCGATGCTCGAGGAAATGTACCCCGCCGCCTCCGCGAGGGCGAAGACGGACGAGGAATACCATGCCCGCGCGCTTTCTGCCACGCACGCCCTGCAGGAAGGCCGCAGGGGCTACCGCGCGCTCTGGGACAAGATCATGGAGCTTTCGATCCGGGACCTCAAGGCAAATTACGAAAAGCTGGACGTCACCTTCGACCTCTGGAAAGGGGAATCGGACGTGCAGCAGTACATCCCGGACATGATCGCGTATCTGGTGGAAAATGGCTACGCACACGAGGACCAGGGAGCGCTCGTCGTCGACGTGGCGGAAGAGGGCGATACGAAGGAGATCCCGCCCTGCATCATCCGGAAGTCGGACGGGGCGTCGCTTTACGCGACGACGGACCTCGCGACGATCCTGGAGCGCGTGAAGCTCTTCGATCCGGACGAGATGATCTATATCACCGACAAGCGGCAGGAGATGCACTTTACGCAGGTCTTCCGCGCCGCCCGCAAGAGCGGCCTCGTCTACGACGGCACAAAGCTCCGTCACCTCGGCTTCGGCACGATGAACGGGAAGGACGGCAAGCCCTTCAAGACGAGGCAGGGAGGCGTCATGCGCCTCGAGTACCTGATCGCCGACATCGACGCGGAAATGGAAAAGAAGATCCGCGAGAACCGGAACGTCCGCGAGGAAGACGCGGCGGAGACCGCGCGCATCGTAGGGCTGGCCGCCTTAAAGTACGGAGACCTCTCCAACCAGGCGACGAAGGACTACGTCTTTGATGTCGACAAGTTCACGTCGTTCGAAGGCAATACGGGACCGTACATCCTCTATACGATCGTCCGCATCAAGTCGATCCTCTCCCGGTTTGCCGAGGAGCATCCGGAGGAGAATGTCACGCCGGACGACCTCATGGGCGCCGCTTCGGCAGCGGAAAAGAAGCTCGTGCTCACGGCGTCTCAGTTCGGATGGACGGCCGCGGAAGCGTTCGATACGCTCGCGCCGCACCGGCTCTGCCAGTATGTGTATGAAACGGCGAACGCTTTCAATACGTTCTATCACGAAACGAAGATCCTCAGCGAAGAAGATCCGGCGAGGCGCCGCTCCTATATCGCGCTGCTTACGATCGTCCGCAGGATGATGGAACGCGCGATCGACCTTCTGGGCTTCTCCGCGCCGGAGCACATGTGATCACAGTGCCGGAAGATGACGCCCGCGCTGCGGGGGTGAGAAGCACGCAGCGGCGCATCATCAGAATAGATAAGGAAAGAGACACCGCATGAGCAAAAAAAAGAAGAAAAAGAAACAGTACCCGCTCC
>JAFOIS010000101.1 GCA_017420605.1 Lachnospiraceae bacterium
AAGGCCTCTGTCCTGAAGGAGCGCGCCCGCGACCGGCTGCTTCGCGGTCTCCTGTATCAGTGTCCTCTCCTCTTCCGTCAATACCGCCGCAGCGCCGGTCAGCGTATTATACGCAAGAACGGCCCGGTCCGCGGGAAACAGGTACGTAAAGGCGGACAGACGGTAACGCATGTCATGGACGATTCTTTTCCGGATGATGGCGGCGACCCGCCCGTCGCCGGCTGCTATGATCTTCACTGTGCCCTCCTGTCCATGGATGAGGATCCTTTCGCGGGTTTTCCTTCTTCCCGTCTGTTCAGCTCGGTTTCTATCTGATTCAGCGTCCTGAAAAACCTGTGCGTGGCCACGGCAGGGCCGAAAAGAAGGATCCCGACGGTGTTCCATCCGAACATATGCCGCCATGAGGTGTGCGGGCCTTCGATCCCGAGCCCGGCCGCTACTCCCCTCAGTTCTTCCGCCACATTCGCCATCCAGACCAGTGTGTAGATGAACAGCGTCGGAATGCCGAGAAGATAGGCTTTCCAGTACGGCATCACCCGGTGTCCCAGGATCTCTTCCAGTTCTTTCTGCAGGCCGCCGAGCGGCATATACAGCAGGAAAAAGAGACCTGCCGTAAAGAAGTCGATGAAGCCGAGAGCGAAGCCCGGCCGGTTTGTATGTTTAAACCGCGTATTGTTCATTGTCCGCATTCTCCGGTACACATTCCGGGATTATTTTATCCGAACGCTTCAAAAGCCGCAATGACCCTGAACATGTCTTCCGTAAAATTTCCTCTCCCGTATAAGTCCAGAAAAACATCCGTATACGCGTCCGTTTTCAGATTATACTCAAGTGACCAGACCGCCCAGTAGAGATCGATATGCCGGTCGCCGATCCCGCCCATGGCGACGTCGATAAACGAGCGGAACGCGCCGCCCTCCGCCATGACGTTGGGAAGGCAGGCGTCTCCGTGGATCAGGGTATCGCACCTGAGAAGCTTCCTGCCGCTCTGCATGATCTCCCAGGCCTCCTCTTTGGACGAGAGCCGGTATCTGTCCGTATAGACAGAAGGGTCGTAATATCCGCCGCCGGAAGGGCCGTCCGCCGATGCCATATACCGCTCATACCGGCTGGAGACAGGGAGCGCTCCGTCCCGCTGCCTGCCGGCCGGCTGTGCATGAAGCATTCTTAAAGCCTCTGCCAGCAGACGGCACGTATGGAGAGGATCGTGCAGGTCTTTCGTCAGGTCTTCCCCGGGGACTTTGCGGGTCACAAGGTAATCCCGGTCAAGTGTGGTATACAGAACCGCCTCCGGTCCGAATCCCATCTCATAAAAAAGCTGCGTCATCTGAAACTCCCGGGCAAGTTCCCCGGGCTGATCGCATTTCACGAAATAACCCTTCCCGGTCTCAAATACCTTCGCGGGGGAATGGCCGCTTCTGTCGATCACGTCATCCGTCCCGAGAAACCGCAAAAGTTCCGAAGGCAGCTTCATATCGTACGATCCTCTCTCTTTTCTGCGCCGTATGGCTTTGGCAGCCGCCGGCATTGTCTTTCAACTTCCCGTCGACCGGTAATGCCGCATCGCCAGGCGGAACACGGCCGCCATGACGGCGAAGACCGCGGCGCCGGAAAGCGGCGTGACGAAAGCCGTCCACGAAGGCCAGCCATAAAGCGGCCTGTCCAGGATCCATGACGCCGGGACATGCAGCGTGAGCGCAAAAGGCGCTATCACGGTAAACAGCGCCCTGAGCGGAAGCGGATAGACGTCGACCGGATACTGGCATGCGCTCCGGCCGCCGTAAGTGATCGCATTGACCAGTTCGACCGATTTCACGCTGAATATGCTGAAGACCGCCTCGATCATGAACAGGCCCAGGATGAGCAGGCAGCTCATAACGATCGATTCCGCGAGCGCGATCACCTTGAGAAGGTTCCAGGATATGCCCGACAGGGTACTTCCCATGATCAGCGCCGCGGTGCCGACCGCGATACAGGTGATCCGCCGCGGATCCGTTCCCGCGCACAGGACCTGCGTGAGCACGCCTCTCGGCCTTACAAGGAATGTATCCAGCCTTCCTGTCCTTACCATCATCGGAAAGTCGCCGGTGATCCCCCTTCCGAAAAGCTCCGTCAGATAGAAGGACACGGACATCATTCCGAAAAAGAAATACAGGTTGCCGCCGGACCACCCCTTAAGGCTCTGAAACCGGTCCACTATAAGAATGACCACCATCAACTCGCCGCCTTCCATGACGAGCTGGGCGAGGGTCTGCATGATAAAGGATTCCGGATACTGCAGATGGCTCCGGAGAAGCATGCCTATTGACTTGAAATACAGCTTCAGCGTATTCATCCGGCCTTCTCAGCCTCCCTGCACGATCATGCGTTTCCGGTTCGCGTTCCACATAAATACGCCTGCCGCCGCAAGTACGCATACCCAGAATGCCTGCAGCGCATACACACGAAGCACGCCGCTCATAAGATATCCGCCCGTATAGATCCGGATCGGCGCGTCCAGAAGCTGCGCGTACGGGAACAGGGTAATGGCTTTCTGCCAGTTCTCCGGAAAGAGCGTGAGCGGAAAAAGATTGCCGGACAGCGTCACCATCAGGAGATTCAGAAGCCCCTGCATCCCTCTCGGGTCAAGGGTCTTCATCGTAAACGCCACGGTAATATTCTCAAGCGCGCATACGCACAGAAGACCGAGCATCAGCGCGGGAATACATGCAAGTAACGCGGACAAAGACGAAGGCCGGCTTATTCCCCATCCCCGGGGCAGGAGGAACGCCATGATCAGCATCGGCACCGCGCGCATAAGACTTCCCGTCAGTTTCTGCGCGGCGATACGCGCGTAATAAAAGCCGTACATATGGATGGGACGGCAAAGATCGTAGGATATGTCGCCCGACCTGATCTTATCCAAAAGATCCGCATCCGAGGCGAGCATCATCCGGAAAAAAGCCTGCTGAAGCCAGACATAGGTCGCAACGTCTTCGATCGGGACCGGCTGCGCCCCTCCCGCATAAAGCGCTCTGTACAGGGCGACCAGGATCAGCCCGAAAAACATCTGGCAGAGGATCCCGCCGATCATCGCGCCGCGGTACTGGAGCTCCATGCGGAGGCGCATGCGAAACACAGCTGCGTACGCTTTCATAGATCCAGTTCCTTATACATGGCGGCGATCAGGCGGTCCGTGTTCTCCGGCTGCAGCGTAAGTTCACTGATCTCTCCCGCCTCCTCAAGGAGCGACAGCAGTTTTGCCGTAGGAAGCGCAGACAGTCTGTAACTGAGTTCGAATCCGTCTTCTGTCCGGCTCCACCCAACGTCATCCGGAAGATGCAGGTCCGGCAGCGCCGCAGCGTATTTTACGCGTACATTGCGCACGGTATCGAACCGCGCAAGCAGATCCGGAAGCCTGCCGTCAAAAAGCTTCTGACCGTGTCCGAGCACCATGACTCTCGAACACAGGGCCTCTATATCTTCCATATCATGGGTCGTCAGCATGACCGTCGTGCCATACTCTTTATTCTCCCATTTCAGAAACTCCCGCAGGGAAAGCTTGCTGACAGCATCGAGCCCGATCGTGGGCTCGTCAAGAAACAGGAGCTCCGGTCTGTGAAGGAGCGATCCGCACAGTTCCGCGCGCATCCTCTGTCCGAGGCTGAGCAGCCGCAGCGGCGTCCGCAGCAGAGGCTCCAGATCCAACGCCTGCGTCAGCTCTTTCAGTCTTGCTTCGTAATCCCCCTCAGGGATCCGGTAGATATCCTTCAGCAGGGAATAACTGTCGACGATCGGAACGTCCCACCACAGCTGGCTGCGCTGGCCGAACACGACGCCGATGTGTTTTACGTGTTCCCTGCGTTCCTTCCATGGCACAAGGCCGCCCACCAGGACCTCTCCCCCGTCCGGCACAAGGATCCCGGAGAGGATCTTGACAGTGGTCGACTTCCCGGCCCCGTTCGGACCGATGTAGCCGACGAGTTCCCCCCGGCCGACAGCAAAGGAAACGCCTCTTAAGGCGTGCACCGTTTTTTTCTCCCGAAGGAGCTTTCCCTTCTGCCGCTTCTCTTTGACGATGAAATCCTTCGTCAGACCATCAACTTCGATATATGCCATTTTTCTTCCCGATCCATGCGTTATCGCCGGTCGCAGAATTCCAGTATCCTGTCGTAGAAATCCTTCGCCTCTTCATACGCGCCGTGACCGAGGCCTTCATAGACATACAGCTCGCTGCCTGCGATCGCGCTGTGCAGTTCGCCCGCGGCATCATTTCCGACCGTGTGATCATCGCTTCCCGCAATGATGAGTGTCGGGCAGCCGATCTTCGGCAGCGCATCGCGGCAGTCAAAAGCAAGTATCGCGTCTGCATTTCTGAGGAACCGTCCGTAAGTCCGCGGCTTCGTAAATGCGGCCAGCAGAGGGAGATATTTCCGGTTCTTCCGAAGATATCCTTCGGAGTACATCTTTTCGGCGGTATCGGCCATGAGCGAGGGATGATCTCCCCGATCCGCCATACCGATCCAGCCGGAAACAGCTTCCTTCACAACGTCATTCGCATAAGGGGCCGTGACCGCCAGGATCAGTTTCGTCACCATTTCCGGATAGTCCGCCGCCATATACTGCGCGATCATACCGCCCTGGGAAACGCCCAGCAGGCAGGCCTTATCGATCCCGAGACGCTTCATGGCCAGGATCTGGTCATCCGCCATATCCTTTATGGAATACCCTGCCGGCATATCGTTTTTCCGACTGAACATATAGACTGTATAGTCCCGGAAAAACTTTCCGTAAGGAGCCGATAAAACGAGCGCCTTCCCTTTTACCGTTGCCAGTCCGTCGGATAGGCCGGGCAGAACGACCAGTTTCTTTCCGCCGCTGCCGAAAGAAACATAGTACATTTCCGTATTGCCGAGCGAAATACAGCCGTTCTTTTTCATGATCCGTCACCTGTACCCTGCCCCAGCAGGCAGAACATGATCCGTCTTTTTTGATACCGCTATGCCGGCATCCCTATTCCCTGTTGCTCTCTCCCCAGACACACAGCCGGTCCAGTACGTCCATCAGCGATCTGCCGCGCGCGCTGAGACTGTATTCCACCTTGGGCGGTATCTGCGGATATTCGGTCCTTACGATCAGATGATCCGCCTCGAGCTGTTTCAGGTTTGCGCTGAGCGTTTTGTCGGAGATATTCTTCAGATACCGTTTCAGTTCGTTGAACCGTACTGTTTCGTATTCCATGAGGCAATAGAGGATCACCATCTTGTGCTTTCCGGATATCAGAGACAGCGTGTAGCTGAACCCCGTATCCTCGAAATTCGCTTCTTCGATATACTTTCTGATCATTTTTACCTTTCTCCGAGGATAGTACCTTACAAATATAACAGTACTTGTAATATATCCCGCTTCCGATATAATTCTATGCAGGGCAGAAGAACCTGTCAATCCAAAAACCGGAAAAGAGGTATCTTATCATGAGGACAAAACTGAAGATCACGGAAGGCATCTTCCCGATGCCGGTACTGATGGTCGCAACTTACAATGAAGACGGCAGCGTCAATGTAATGAATGCCGCCTGGGGGACGATGCAGGAAAGAGATACCGTCGTTCTGAATCTGACCGAAAGTCATAAAACGGTGAAGAATATTAAAGCAAGGGGCGCGTTTACGGTCAGCATTGCCGACGCCGCCCACGTCGTGGAGGCCGACTATTTCGGTATTGCCTCCGGCAATAAAGTCGCGGATAAATTCGCGCGGAGCGGCCTTACCGCATGCAAAGCGGAAACGGTCGACGCTCCCGTCATCAACGAATTCCCTCTCTGCCTGGAGTGTGAATTCATCGAATATCAGGACAACGCATACGGCTGCGGCGTGATCGGCAGGGTCATAAACGTCACTGCCGATGAAAGCGTCATGGCGGACGGAAGCCCCGATATGTCGCTCGTCAACGCGATCGCGTTCGATCCCTATACGCACGGTTATTATAAAGTATCGGAGCGGGTCGGCAACGCATTCCGGGACGGACTGAAGCTGCAGTAAACGCAGACAGATATATCAGGCTCCGGAGCAGAGTAAGGTCAGCGGAACATGACCCGCTCCCAGGCACGGACCACTTTGTCCACTTCGAAATCGAGGCTTTGGAGCTGTGCCTGCTCACGTTTTCCTGTAAAGCTTTACGGCAAGGAAAACGATCGCAAAAACCCACACGGCGTCCCAGACCTCGACTGCCCAAAGCGGCAGAAGGCCTCTCTGGTACATTGCCGGGGAAGTATCCATCAGCATGTGCAGAAGGACCGCCGCCGGAAGGCAGCCTTTCCTAACCTTCACGACCCCGTAATACACGATGACCGTAAGCCCGATATGGCAGAACATCGTCAAAAGGCGCTCAATGACGTTCATTGCCATCATTCCGTAATCGAACGCGGCTGCGGCCCTGACGGACGGCAGCGCCGCGGCGGCGTTCTCCTCCGTGATCTTCAGTGCACGGAGCGCATCCGCCGTATTTCCCGACGAAAACACCACCGCAACGGCAAGATACGTGATCATCGCGGGCAGAAGAACGGCCAGGATCTCGATCCCCCCGTGACCGATCCCGTACAGAACGGCGTTTTCACGGGTACGGTCTTTTTTCATGAAGTATTTCAGAATAATATGCCGGCCGCACTCTTCGAAAACGCCTGCCATGGCCGTTCCGTAAAGCACATAGGCGGCCGTGTTTCCGTTAATAAACCGGGAAACCGGATTATCCGCGATGATACAGAAATAATGGACCCCGAGTTCCAGCATACGGGCGGAAACAAGAAACCCGGCCGCGCCGGCGATGAGCCAGCGGATCTTCGTCTTCTCCTTATGCTTTCTGCGCCAGTAAAGAAAGAAGACGACGGGGACCGCGATCATCAGAACGACCGTGAGGATCAGCGACGGAATGCTGCTTTTGCCGATGACGATGTTTTCAAATTCCGTCATTTTTCGTCACCTCCCCAGACCTCCACGCAGAAGCCCCTGTGCCCGCAGCCGCTGCAGGTCAGTTTGCGGGCCGTGGGGGTATGATTCGCCCAGAAAGCTTCCTTCACAGCCGGACGGAATACCGTGTGGCATTCCGGGCAGATATACTTTACATGCCGGAAGTAATACCGGCTGACCAGTATTCCCCACGGGATGGCCACAAGGAGCCAGAGCACAAAGGGCCACCATATCCCTTTCACGATCCAGAAAATGACAGAGAACCACTGCAGCGCCGTGACCGGGATCCCGGTCAGGATCATCATCCAATGCATCTTTTTCAGTTTTTTTCTGCTTTCCATAATGACCGCCATGTCGCCGATGGATTCGAGAGAAAAGGACGCCCTGCTTTTCAGCCCGCTTTTCAGTTCGCGAAGCTTATCCAGTTTTTCCTGCTTTGCGGAGACCTCTTCCGAAAGAACGTTCTCCTGCTGTTCGATCAGCAGAAGGATCACCTTCTCGGGATGCTCTTCATGAAGTATCTTTCCGATCGCGTCGATCGGAAGATCCATCTCCCTGAGAAAGCAGATGACCCTCATGCGCCTGAGATCGTCATCCGAATAAAGCCGTCTTCCGCCCTCGGAAAGCTCACCGGGGACCAGGATACCCCTGGCATCGTAATACTGGACCGTCCGGACTGTAACACCGCAGAGCTTTGCAAGTTCTCCCGTCGTATATTTTGACACAGCTTACACCTCCTTACGCCATGGATCCTACATCATGACGCAGCGTAACAAGCAATACCTTACGCAAGGGGATTTTTCATTTTTTACCATGATACTATAGCATGCGGCGCCGGACGGTTCAAATCCGCACCCTGTTCCGCGGTCTGCGAAGCGCCGCAGGATGCGCCGCAAAGGTTCCGCCTTCATTTTCCTTGACTTTGCGGGAAGCAGTGTGTATTATCTGTTTACCCTGCCGGACAGGCGTATGTGAAGGAGATACGGCATATGCAGACGAAAGCACTGACCCATTACAGTCCCTCCCTCGGGAAGGAAATGCACATGATGATCTACGGCCACGGCGGCGTTCCCGTCCTGGCTTTCCCGACACAGGACGCCCTGTGCCGCCAGCTGGAGGAATTCGGCTTTATCGGTCAGATCAGCGATTATATCGAGGACGGCCGCATTCAGCTTTTCGTCGTTGACACGGTAGATCTGGAAAGCTGGTCCGCACGGGATGCCGGCAAGGAGTGGCGGGCGGAACGGCAGGAACAGTATTTCCGGTATATTGTGGATCAGGTCATTCCGCTGATGCAAAGCGAAAACGACGCCCTTCCCTTAACGCTCGGCATGAGCATGGGGGCGAACCACGCGGCGATCACCTTTCTGCGCCGGCCCGACCTGTTTTGCGGCATGCTGGCAATGTCGGGCGTATATAACACGGATTATTTCTTCGACGGATTCATGAACCCCGTGCTGTATGAAAACGCGCCGGAGCGGTTCCTCCCGAACATGCCCTCCGATCACCCGTATATTTCTCTCTATAATGAGAAGAAAATCATTTTCTGTGTCGGACAGGGCGCCTGGGAAGAGGACGGCGTGCGTACGCTCCGTAATCTCAAGCAGGTGTTTGAGAGCAAGGGGATCCATGCCTGGTGCGATTTCTGGGGTTACGACGTCAACCACGACTGGCCCTGGTGGTTCAAACAGATCCGCTACTTCCTGCCCTTCCTGCTGAACGATTGAATAAAGAACGGCATTTGCAAAAAGGAGAAACGACTCGTGAACTTTATATTTATCTCCCCGAATTTTCCCCATACCTACTGGCAGTTCTGCGCCTGCCTGCGCAGGAACGGCATCAATGTACTGGGCATCGGGGATTCGCCCTATGACGGCCTCGAAGCGCCGCTCAAGGCATCGCTCACGGAATACTACCATGTGACAAGTCTCGAAGACTACGACCAGGTCTACCGCGCCGCGGCCTTCTTTGCCTTTAAGTACGGCCGGATCGACTGGATCGAATCCATGAACGAGTACTGGCTGGAGCAGGACGCCCGCCTGCGTGACGATTTCAATGTGACGACCGGCATCCGGCCGGACCGCATCGGCTTTATCAAGGAAAAGTCCCTGATGAAGCAGATCTATCTTGACGCGGGGATCCCCACGGCGCGGCAGAGCATCGTCACCACCCGGGAAGCAGGATCCGCATTTGTCGGCAAGGTCGGCTATCCCGTGATCGTCAAGCCCGACGTCGGCGTCGGCGCGACAAATACATGGAAACTGGAAAATGACGCCGATCTCGCATCATTTTACGATCACCTGCCGGAGGCTCCCTATGTGATGGAGGAGTTTATCGAAGGCATCATCTGTTCCTACGACGCGATCGTGGACTCCCGGTGTGAGCCGCTCTTTGAAAGTATGACGGTATGGCCCCCGGTCATGGATATCGTAAATAAGGACCTCGATCTTATGTATTACACCTGTCCCGAGGTGCCGGAAGCGCTCCGGACCCTGGGCCGCAGGGCGGTCAAGGCGTTCGGCGTGGACCGGCGATTCGTACATCTGGAGTTTTTCCGGCTGACAAAGGCACGCAAAGGGCTGGGAAAGGCCGGCGATTTTGCCGCGCTGGAGGTCAATATGCGGCCTGCGGGAGGCTATACGCCGGACATGATGAATTATGCCCATTCAACGGACGTTTACCAGATCTATGCGGATATGGTCGCCTATGACAGCCGCAGAAAACCGGAAGGCCCGGAGCATTTCTACTGCGTCTACGCCAGCCGGAAGGACGGGCACAGCTACCGGCATACCCATGAGGAGATCATGGAAAAGTACGGCGCGAACATGGTGATGCAGGAGGAGATGCCGCCCATGAACTGGCCGCAGATGGGCCGCTATATGTACACGGCAAAACTTAAAACGATAGAGGAGACCGAAGAATTCATACGCTTCGTGCAGGGGTGAAAAAGCGGCGCCGTAAGG
>JAFOIS010000102.1 GCA_017420605.1 Lachnospiraceae bacterium
GACTCGAGGGATATTATAACAATACCCTCACGGGCCTGAACGGAAGACGCTACGGGTATTATACCGAAGACGCGGATCTTGAGCAGACGATCATTGAACCCGTTAACGGCCAGTCCATCGTGACAACGATCGACGCGAATATATAGCAGATCGCCGAGAAATACATCGACTCCTTCATGAAAACGCTTGCGGGAGGACCTGCGGGAGAACGCGGCGCATCCAATATCGGCGTGCTTATCATGGATCCGAATACCGGCGGCATTTACGCGATGGCCAGTTCCGATCCGTATGATCCGAACGATCCCCGGTCTCTTACCGGTTTCTATCCCGCAACACAGATCTCCGCGATGAGCGACGAGCAGAAGATCGAAGCGCTGAACGCGATCTGGCTCAACTTCTGTATCTCCGATACCTTCGAGCCGGGTTCCACGTTCAAGCCTGTCACGATGTCGTCCGCACTGGAGGACGGCACGCTCCAGGGCAACGAGCATTTCTTCTGCGACGGCTACGAGGTCGTGGCCGGCACGACGATCAAATGCGCGAATACCGAGGGCCACGGAGAGGAAACGCTTTGCGATATCATCGTGAATTCCTGCAACGACGGTATCATGCAGCTCGTATCCGGCCTCGGCGTCGATGAATTCTGCAAATATCAGACGCTGTTCAATTTCGGGCTTCGGACCGGGATCGACCTTTCCGGCGAGGCGTCCGGCATCCTGCATACGCCGAGCACCATGGGCGAGGTAGACCTGGCCACGAGCGCGTTCGGCCAGGGCTTTACCTGCACGATGGTGCAGGAGGCCTGCGCTTTTGCGTCTGTCATCAACGGCGGATATTACTGGCGTCCGCATCTGGTGAGCAAGATCCTTGACGACGAGGGACGTACGGTCCGGACGATCAGTCCGACCCTGATGAAACAGACGATCTCCACGCAGGTATCCGACCAGATGCGCGGCTATCTCCGGGAAGCCACGGAACACGGCACCGGCGTCTATGCGCGCATCGACGGCTACAGCGGCGGCGGCAAGACCGGAACGGCGCAGAAGATACCGCGCGGCAACGGGAAATACCTTGTATCCTACATCGGGTTCTGGCCCGCGAATGATCCGCAGGTCGTATGCTACGTCGTCATAGACGAACCGAATGTGCAGAATCAGGCGAACTCGGCTTACGCGAAAGTCGTAACGCGCCAGATCATGTCAGAGGTGCTTCCGTACATGAACATCTTCCCGGACGTGGCGATGACGGGGGATGTCCCGCTCGATATCGCGGGCGCCATGGCGCTTACCGGCGAGACGGTGCCGGATACCAACGTGCCGACGCCGGAGGAAACGGAAGAGGAGATCCCGCAGGGCAATACGGCACAGGAGAACGGCTTCACGAACCAGGAAGCCGGTCTCGGCAACTGAGAATTAAGGATTCGGCGGAAATCTCCGCCGGGAGATAAAGAATGGATAACAAAGCATTGATCATATGGCCTTTCCTTCTGGCCTTTGCGGTCAGCGCCGCGGCCGGCCCGTTTCTCGTACCGTGGCTGAAAGCGCTGAAAATGGGACAGACCGAACGGCAGGAAGGCGTCAAGGAGCATCTTAAGAAGCAGGGAACGCCGACAATGGGCGGCATCATTTTCCTGATCGGCATCGCGGTCGCCGGCGTCATTTTCATCTGGAAAGCGCCGAAGATCGGCCCGGTGCTTCTTCTTACGTTCGGCTACGGGCTCATCGGCTTCGCGGATGATTACCTGAAAGTCGTAAAAAGGCGCTCGGACGGCCTGTATCCTAAGCAGAAGCTGGCGCTCCAGATCGCGGTCACGGCCGTGTTCTATCTGTGCGTCCGCTTTTTCACGCACACCTCGCTTCTTCTGCGCCTGCCGTTTTCCGGCGGAAGGATGCTGGACCTCGGCTTTTTCGCCATTCCGCTCCTTTTCTTCGCGGCGATCGGCACGGTGAACGGCGTGAACTTCACAGACGGCGTGGACGGGCTCAATTCGACCGTGACCGTCGTCGTCGCGCTCTTCTTTACAGCCGCGTCCATGATCCTGGGAGGCGGCATCGAACCGATCACGAGCGCGGTGACCGGAGCGCTCCTTGCGTTCCTTCTGTTCAATGCTTATCCGGCAAAGATCTTTATGGGCGATACGGGATCGCTCGCGCTCGGCGGTTTTGTCGCCGGCTGTGCCTACATGCTGCAGATGCCGCTTTACATCCTGATCGTCGGGATGATCTATCTCATCGAGGTGCTGTCGGTCATGCTGCAGGTCAGTTATTTCAAGCTGACGCACGGCAAACGCATTTTCAGGATGGCGCCGATCCATCATCATTTTGAACTCAGCGGCTGGTCCGAGACGCAGGTCGTCGCGCGGTTTTCGATCGCGACGGTCATTCTGGCGGCGATCGGGCTTCTTGCCATTTAACGAAAACGGCCCCGCCCCGGCGGGACGTCATACATGGAGGAGATCATGGCACAGACAATGGAACTTAAGGGAAAGAAAGTATTGGTATACGGCACCGGGAAGAGCGGTATCGGCGCGGCGGACCTTCTTGCCGCCGTCGGCGCGAAACCCGTCCTTTTTGATGAAAAGCTGACGCTGAACGCAGCGGATATCCTTGCGAAATGCGCGTATCCGGACAAGACGGACTGCGTGATCGCCAAATACTCCGACGAGGTAATGGATGGCGTGGAGATGGTCGTGCTGAGCCCCGGCGTTCCGACGGATCTGCCGCAGGTCCTCCGTATGAAGGAGGCTGGCATCCCCGTGATCGGAGAAGTCGAGCTCGCTTATGTCGCAGGGCACGGGACCGTCTACGCGATCACCGGTACGAACGGCAAAACGACCACGACGGCCCTCCTCGGAAAGATCATGAAGGAATGGCATGAGAACACTTTCGTCGTCGGCAATATCGGGACCGCGTATACCTCCGTCGTTACGCGGACGAACGACGATACGGCGATCGTTGCCGAGATCTCCAGTTTTCAGCTCGAGACGATCGACCGTTTTCATCCGCACGTTTCCGCGATCCTGAACATCACCGAGGATCATCTCAACCGCCATCACACCATGGCGGAGTATAACCGCGTCAAGGAAAGCATTACGAAGAACCAGGATATGTCGGACTACGTCGTTCTCAATTATGAGGACGAAGAGCTGCGCCGTTTCGGCGAAGAGGTGAAGGCGAAGACGAACGTCATCTATTTCTCGTCGCAGCGCCGCATCCCGGGCGGGATCTGGCTCGACGGCGAGCGCATCGTCTGTGAAGCGCTAGGCGCCGGCGATATCATGAGCGTAAAGGAAATGAAGATCATCGGCACACACAACCATGAGAACGCGATGGCTGCGATCGCCATGGCCGTCGCGGCCGGCGTACCGGTCAGTTCGATCGTGCCGTCTGTGAAGACCTTTACGGCGGTGCCGCACCGGATCGAATTTATCCGCGAAGTAAACGGCGTCGTCTATTATAACGATTCCAAGGGAACGAATCCCGACGCCGCGATCAAGGGCATCGAGGCCATGGACCGGCCGACGCTGCTCATCGGCGGCGGCTACGACAAGGGGTCGGATTACCGGCCCTGGATCCGCGCGTTCGGAGACCGTGTGAAATACCTTGTCCTCGAAGCGAAGACCAGATTTGACATCAAGGCCCAGGCGCTGGAATGCGGTTTCCCGGAAGAGAAGATCGTCCTTTTCGAGACGATGTTCGAAGCGCTTGATTTCTGCGTAGCGCATGCCGCGCCGGGAGACGCGGTGCTGCTTTCGCCCGCCTGCGCGAGCTGGGGCGAATTTGACAATTATGAACAGCGAGGCGACCGGTTCCGCTCGTATGTCGAAGCGCTCTGACAGACAGAAAAGAAGGGTCAGATGGGTGCGGTTTGTGCGCACCCTTCTTGTTATTCTGCTTTTTTCGACGCTGATCTTCGGCGTACTGCTTCTTGCTTTCCGCCTGAAGAGGGTCACGGTCACCGGCAACGTGCATTATTCGGACGCCCAGATCCGCGCGATGTGCGGCGACGCGCCCGTTCCGGAAAACGCCCTCGTTTTCTGTCTGTGGAACCGGCAGCGCGCTGTCCCGGAGGCCTGCTTCATCGACCGGATCGAAGCGGAAATGACGGACCGCAATACGGTCGCCCTCACGGTACGGGAAAAGAAGTTCGCAGGGTACTATTTCGAGAACGGCCGCTACTGGTATTTCGACGCTATGGGCAACGTCACCGCGGAGTCGGAAGCGGCGGAATCTCCGGAGAATCCGTACATTCCGTATGTCAACGGCATAGCGCCGGGCAGGACCGCCCTCGGCGATATCCTGCCGGACGCGGGAAGCCGCATTTACGAGCGGATCGGGATCATGGGACGATTCATCGAAGAAGGCGCGAAAACGCTTCCGGATGCCGTTTTTGTAAGGGACGGAGCGGTCTTTCTGACCTACGGCAAAGTGGAAGCGGCGCTCGGAGACGGCGACCACATGGAAGAGAAACTGACGGCGCTCTACAGCATCCTGCCGGATGCCGCGGGCCTTTGCGGCACGCTGCATCTTGAGACCTGGTCGGAGAACAGCGCCGGCTACGTCTTCACGAAAAATGAATAAACGCCGTATAAAAAAGAAAGCGAAAAACGAAAACGCACTTGCACATTTTTCCTAAAACTTATATGATGATATTGCTGTAATTATCAGCTTGAAACAATAAAATAAGGGGCGCATAAGCAATAGTAAAGGAGGAGATCAGCTTTGTTGGAGATTTCTACAAATGAATCCGAGGCGGCGGCAAAGATCGTTGTCATCGGTGTCGGCGGAGCCGGAAATAATGCAGTGAACCGGATGGTGGAGGAGACCATCGGCGGTGTCGAATTTGTCGGCGTCAATTCAGATAAGCAGGCCCTGCAGATGTGCAAGGCGCCGGTCGTTCTGCAGATCGGGGAAAAAGTCACCAAGGGGCTCGGCTGCGGCGCAAAGCCGGAAGTCGGCGAACAGGCGGCAAAAGAGAGTACGGATGAACTTCGCGAAGTCATGGCCGGTGCGGACATGGTATTCGTGACCTGCGGTATGGGCGGCGGCACCGGAACGGGTGCGGCGCCGGTGATCGCCGGACTGTCGAGGGAAATGGGGATCCTCACGGTCGGCGTCGTCACGAAGCCCTTCCGTTTCGAAGCAAAAGCAAGAATGAACAACGCCCTTACGGGCATCGATAAACTGCGCCAGAATGTAGATACATTGATCGTGATCCCGAATGACAAGCTTCTCGATATCGTCGACCGCCGTACGACCATGCCGGAAGCGCTGAAGAAAGCGGATGAAGTGCTGCAGCAGGCGGTCCAGGGCATTACGGACCTCATCAATATCCCGGCGCTCATCAACCTTGACTTCGCGGATATCCAGACCGTCATGACCAACGGCGGCATCGCGCATATCGGTATCGGTTCCGCCAAGGGCGACGACAAAGCGCTTGAAGCGGTACAGCAGGCTGTCGAGAGTCCGCTGCTCGAGACCAAGATCAACGGTGCGAAGAACGTCATCATCAATATCCGGGGCGACATTTCGCTCATGGATGCGAACGATGCTGCTTCCTACGTACAGAACCTCACCGGCGAAGAAGCGAACATCATCTTCGGCGCCGTCTATGACGATACCGAAGTGGACGCCTGCAGCATCACCGTCATCGCGACGGGTCTGCAGAGCGCCGATGAAGCGCGTCCGCAGGCCGCTCCGAAGTTCGGCAAGCCCGCCAATATGTTCGGCGATCTTCCGCCGGTCCGTGAAACGGGTTATCAGAGAAGCCCGGCTCCGGCCCAGGTCCCGAAGGCCGAGATGAAGGTGCAGCCGGCACAGGTGGCGCCGACCGTGCAGGAGAAGGGCATCCAGATCCCGGATTTCCTGAAGAACAGAAAGTAAGCCGAAAACTGATCCGGCGGATCATAAGGGTCCCCATCAATGAGCATGCAAGTGCCTGATGGGGCTCTTCTTTTGACAGGACGCCGAGAAAGGCAGTTGCTATGAAATGTCCGTACTGTGGAAATGAGGACACGCGGGTCGTGGATTCCCGTCCGGTGGATGATAATACGGCCATCCGGCGCAGAAGGCTCTGCGACGTTTGCGGAAAGCGTTTTACCTCCTATGAGAAGGCGGAGACGATCCCGCTGCGTGTCGTGAAAAAAGACGAGATGCGTGAGGATTACGACCGCGCGAAGATCGAGTCCGGGATCCTTCGGGCCTGCCATAAGCGGCCGATCTCGGCGGAGCAGATCGAGGAGACTGTCGATAAGGTCGAACGCGATATCTTCAACCGCGAATCCCGGGAGATCTCGAGCAATGAGATCGGAGAACTGGTCATGAAGTATCTTCAGGATCTCGACCCCGTCGCATATGTCCGCTTCGCGAGCGTGTACCGCGAGTTCAAGGACGTCGATACTTTCATGAAGGAACTGGAGCGCCTCGTGCGTTCCAACTGAGGATCGTATAAAGGTATAAGGAGACCCGGAGCTATGGCATCGATTTTACTGAAACTCAGCGGAGAAGCGCTTGCCGGCGCCGCCAAAAAAGGCCTTGATTTCGATACGGTCATGCGTGTCGCAAAAGAGGTCCGCGCGGTCACGGAAGCAGGAACCCGTGTCGGCATCGTGATCGGCGGCGGCAATTTCTGGCGCGGCGACGAACATGAAGCCGAGATCGAGCGTACAAAGGGCGATGAGATCGGCATGCTGGCCACCGTTATGAACTGCCTGTACGTCTCGGAAGTATTCCGGAAGGCAGGCATGAAGACGCGTGTTTTCACACCGTTCGCGATCGGTGCCGTAACGCGCCTTTACGGCAAGGACGACGTGATGGAAGCGCTTAAGGACGGCTGTGTGGTCTTTTTTGCCGGCGGTACCGGGCATCCGTATTTTTCGACGGATACCGCTACGGTGCTGCGCGCGCTGCAGATGGAGGCGGACGCCGTCTATATGGCGAAGTCCGTCGACGGCGTTTACGACAAAGATCCGGCGAAGCATGCGGACGCGAAGCGTTATGACAGCATTTCCATCAGTGAAGTGGTAGCAAAAGGACTGGGCGTCATCGATCAGGCCGCGGCAGTCCTCTGTAAGGAGCATAAAATGCCGCTCCGGGTCTTTGCCCTGGAGCATGAAGGCGCGATCGCGCGGTGCCTTGCCGGAGAGGATGAGGGGACGCGCGTCACACCGGCATAAAGGGACGGCATCGTCCCGGGATAAGGAAAGGAGAGCATTATGAGTGAAAAAATAGCAGTCTACGAGGACAAGATGCAGAAGTCCCTCAAAAGTCTGGAGACGGATCTTCAGGGGATCCGTGCGGGACGTGCCAATCCGCACGTGCTCGACAAGATCACCGTGAACTATTACGGTTCTCCGACTCCTATCCAGCAGGTCGCGAACGTTACGGTCCCGGAGGCTCGTATCATCCAGATCCAGCCGTGGGAAGCAAAGATGATCAAGGAGATCAACAAGGCGATCATGGCCTCCGACGTCGGCATCACGCCCACGGACGACGGCCGTGTGATCCGTCTCGTGTTCCCGGAACTGACCGAGGAACGCCGTAAGGTGCTGGTCAAGGACGTGCGGAAGAAAGGCGAGGCGGCGAAGGTCGCGGTCCGCAACATCCGCCGTGACGGCAACGAAATGCTCAAAAAGATGAAGAAGGAGGACGGCGTCTCCGAGGACGAAGTCAAGGATCTTGAAGAAGAACTGCAGAAACTGGCTGACAAATACGTGAAGGAAGTCGACGTCGTGATCGAGGATAAATCCAAAGAGATCATGACGGTGTGATGGGCCGGAAAACACCGGTAAGATCAGAGAAGATCAAGACATGCGCGGATGCAGGCGGCATACCGCGCGTGTCCTTTTTTATTCGGATGGATCTCATCCAGAAAAAGGCTCCGGTATTCCGCTTCGGGCAGCGAAAGAAAGTCGGCGGCAAGATCGCAGAGAAGGAGGGAAGAGGTGCCGCTCCCGGCAGCCGCGGCGCTCTGCAGAGAGGACGCATAGCCGCGGATCCGGCCGTTGAGGGCGGTGATCCCGGAAACGGCCGCGTCAAGATCGACGATCTTAGACCAGTAAGGCGGGTCAAAGGGAATGCAGTACGGCGGCGTCGTCGCAAGGAGGACGCTGATGCCGGCACGGAGCGCTTCTTCCGTCATGGCGCCAAGATCCCGGAATGCCGCCTCGATGTCCCGTCCCTGAAAGATGTCGTTGGAGCCGCCGATCAGAAAGAGGACGTCCGGTTCCTGATCGAGTATCTGCAGGCGGAAACGGGCGCGTATCTCGTCGGTACGCTCCCCGGCTTTTCCGCGGTTCAGGACGTGAAAGCCGCCGTGACCGTCAAGAAGCGTTGTAAAACGGGAAGATCGGTCGACGCCCCAGCCAAAAGCGAGGCTGTCGCCGAATGCGATCATGGTCTTCTGGTTCATGTCTTTCTGTCTCATGCCCAAAAGTGTAGCACGCGCGGCCCGGATACGCAATCCGAAACCCCGGGATACGGCTGTACGCGGACCGAGGGCCTCTGCCGCACTTGCATTCCTGCGGAAAAAATGCGATGATAAGGGCGCCGTGGAAGGTCCTGAAGGACCGGACGCGGAAAAGGAGATCCATGGAACAGTACACAGTTACCGGAATGAGCTGCGCGGTCTGTGCCGCGCGGGTAGAAAAAGCAGTAAGCGGCGTTGAGGGAGTTACGTCCTGCTCGGTCAGTCTTCTTACAAACGCGATGGGCGTCGAAGGCAGCGCTTCCGCGGACGCCGTCATCGCCGCGGTCGAAAAGGCGGGGTACGGCGCCGCGCTGCGGAACGCCCCCGGTTCTGCCGGCGGTGCCGCGCATGAGACGAAGAGCGGCGCTTCCGCCCGGACGGGCGTATCACGTTACGCCGCGGAAGAAGAGGCGCTTGCGGACCATGAGACGCCAAAGCTGAAAAGGCGGCTCTTCCTGTCCCTCGGGTTCCTCCTCGTCCTTATGTACGTCTCCATGGGGCATGCGATGCTGCATCTCCCCCTGCCCGCGTTTTTTGAAGGAAATCCTCTTGCCATAGCGCTCCTGGAACTCCTTCTTTCGTCGGTGATCCTGATCATAAACCGGGCGTTCTTTGAAAGCGGGATCCGGTCCGTTCTGCACGGCGCCCCGAATATGGACACACTTGTCGCGATGGGGTCCGGCATTTCCTGGATCTACAGCCTGGTCATCCTGTTCCTCATGACGCGGGATCCGGCGCAGGACGCGATGACGCGCCTTCATTCTCTGTATTTTGAATCCGCCGCGATGATCCTTACCCTGATCACGGTCGGGAAAATGCTGGAAGCACGCTCGAAGGGAAAGACGACGGACGCGCTGAAAAGCCTGCTCCGCCTGTCCCCGAAAACGGCGCGCGTGCTCCGCGGCGGGACCGAAGCGGAGATCCAGGTGGAAGAAGTATGCGTAGGCGATCTTTTTGTCGTGCGTCCGGGTGAGAACATACCGGTCGACGGCGTCGTCGTTTCAGGGGACGGCGCGGTCAATGAGGCGGCGCTGACCGGCGAGAGCATCCCGGTGGATA
>JAFOIS010000011.1 GCA_017420605.1 Lachnospiraceae bacterium
ATGTTCTGTATCCCGTACGTGATGCTGTCCGTCATGCCAAAGCTCCGCTCGCTCGACCCGAACCTCATCGACGCGGCCATGGATCTCGGCGCGACGCCCTACGTGGCGCTCCGGCGCGTCATCGTCCCGCAGATCCGTCCGGGCATCATTTCCGGCGCCCTCATTGCCTTCACGATGAGCTTTGACGATTTCGTCATTTCCTATTTCGTGACCGGCAACGGCGTCAGCAACATCTCGATCCTCGTGTATACGATGTCCAAGCGCGTCAATCCGTCGATCAACGCGCTGTCGACGCTCGTCATCCTGCTTATCACACTGGCGCTCGGCATCGTCAATATCGTGCCGATCATCCATGAAAAACGCGCAAAGGACGGCGAAGCGGCAAAACCCGTAAGCAGGCGGCTTCTTGCTGTCCTTGCCGGCGTCCTTGTCGTCGTCATCGCGCTCGGCGCCATTCTCGGACGCAGCGCGGGCCGCAGGGCGCAGCAGGAAGCGGTCGAAAAATACGGTTCCTCCGTCCTGAAGGTCTACATGCCCGGAGAATACATCGGCGAAGACGTGATCGGCAACTTTGAAAATGAGTTCGGTGTAAAGGTCATCATGGAGAACTTCGACTCCAACGAAATGATGTACACGAAGCTCCAGGCGGGCGATTCCTACGACGTACTGATCCCGTCCGACTACATGATCGAGCGCCTGATGAAGAACGATATGCTCCAGCCGCTCGACCTTTCGAGGATCCCGAATATCGAGAACCTGGACGACGCGGTCCGCGGCATGGATTTCGATCCGGAAAACGCTTGGTCAATGCCTTACTTCTGGGGCAGCGTGGGCCTCGTCTACAATCATGAGAACGTGCCGGACGAGCTCATCGAGGAACAGGGCTGGGAGATCCTCCGGAACACCGATTACAAGGGCCGTATCTACATCTACGACAGCGAACGCGATTCCTTCATGATGGCGTTCAAGGCGCTCGGCTATTCCATGAATACGGATGATTCCGCCGAGATCGAAGCCGCGTACGAGTGGCTCCGGGAAATGAACAACACCATGGAGCCGATCTACGTGACGGATGAAGTCATCGACGCGATGATGAACGGCTACATGGACATCGCCGTGGTCTACAGCGGCGACGCGACCGTGATCCTGGACGAGAACGAAGACATGAGTTTCTTCATGCCGAACGAGGGCACGAATATCTGGTGCGACGCGATGGTCATTCCCGCGAACGCGGAGAATCCGCTCCTTGCGCATGAGTTCATCAACTACATGCTTTCTTACGAAGCTGCATACGACTGCTCCGAGACAGTCGGCTACGCCTCGCCGATCGCGGAAGTCCTCGAGGAAATGAGTTCGTCCGAAGACCTCTACGCCGAAAACGCAGCCTATCTGCCGCGCACGGGGTATGAGAAGGACGAGATGTTCCACGACAACCTGACGCTCCAGCGCGAACTTTCCCAGTACTGGATCCGCGTCAAGGCGGAAAAATAAGCGATCATAATAAGATCCGCTTTACTTCGTGATGTGTTCTATAAGATCCGCCAGAAGGGCGTCCCGGTAAATATGATAGACCATTCTGCAGGGCGGTCGTCTTAGATCCCTGGAATAATGATGGCTGTATTCCGGGATCGGCGTCGGCACGATACTGCTCAGCATGAACCGGTCTTCCTCATTGAGGAGCCATCCGATCGCGGTGACGTCCCAGAGCGGCCTGCTCCAGACCCTGCCCTTTGCATAAGCATTTGCCGTCTCTTCGGTATGGTCCACGAGATAATCGCAGAGCGCGTTTTTTCCGCGCAGCCAGTATTCGAGTTCCGGACCGGTCGTGGTGAATGCGCTGACGACGCCCTTACACGGCAGAAGGACAAGGGGCGCGCCGGAATCCATCACGACCCGCGCGGCCGCAACGTCCTGCCGGCAGTTGAATTCCAGGTTGTCCGGCCAGTGCAGCGCATTTCCGCCGAGCCAGACGATCACGATCCTCTCCGCGATCTCCGGCGCCGCAAGCAGAGCCGAGGCGATATTCGTGATCGCCCCGATCGCGACGACGTAGAGCGGACGTTCCGGAGAATACTGCATCGCCCTTTCGCACAGGTCGCGCATGGCCTCGGAATCGACCGGCGTCTTCTCGTCCGGAAGATATTCCCGCGATCCGGCGAGGACCGGGTACTCCTCCCTTCCGGCAAGCGCAAGGATGTGCCGTATCTCGCGGCGGCTCTTCTCCATCCCGTCCGCCGGACCGGAGGACTTCTTATTGAAGAACGGCGCCGCGTAAAATGCTTTTACGCACAGTTTTTCAGAGGCATGGACCGCATAGGAAATGGCGTACTGGTCGTCGACCTCATTATACGCGTCCGTATCCAGCACCATGTCGATCTGTCCGGCAGGGCATTCCAGCATCCGCAGTCTTCTTTCGTCGTCCATCTTATCCTTTCCTTTCGAAGCCGCCCATTTTCATTTCCAAAGGGCTCCGGTCCCCCGGAGCCCTGCGCATAATATCCTGTTATACTATTCCGACGTTCAGACCCTGATCGTCTGGAATTCGTAGACCGTTTTGCTTCTGTAGATCTCGCCGGCCCGAAGGATCGGACTCTTGAAACCCGGCTGATGGATCGCATCCGGGAAAAACTGCGTCTCGAAGCAGCAGGCCGCGTACGGCGGATAGGCTTCACCCGTCTTTCCGACGTTGCCGGCCTTCGGCGGCGTGTAGATCTGCAGGCCCGGGCAGTCCGTATAGACGTTCATGAGGATCCCCGAATCGGAGGAGTAGAAATCGGCTGCAAGGCCGTAGCCGTCGGCGTCGAGCGCGTAGTTCACGTCGTATTCCCGGAGTTTGCCGTATTCGGCTTCCGAAGACAGGTACTGGCCGATCGCGCGGCGCGTCCGGAAATCGAACGGTGTTCCCTCGACCGGAAGAAGCCTTCCCGTCGGGATCTTCTCCGCGTCGACTTCGGTGATGGCGCTGCCCAGGATCCGGACAAGGTGATTTAAGATCGTGCCGCCGCCGTTCAGATTGAAGTAACTGTGGTTCGTCAGGTTGCAGATCGTGTCGCGGTCGGAAACGGCTTCATATTCGATCTCGAAACGGCTGCCGTTCCGGACGGAATAGGTGACCTTCACGTCCATGTCGCCCGGGAAGCCCTGGTCCATGTCATGGCTCGCAAGCTCCATCGTCACGGAATCCTTCTCAACGTTTGTGACCTTGAGGAGCCGCTTGTTCCAGGTATCCGGAGCGCTGTGGCAGTTGTTCTCGCCCTCGGTCTTCGTCATGAAATAGCGCTTGCCGCCGATGATGAACTCGCTGCCCTTGATGCGGTTGCAGCAGCGGCCCACGAAGGCGCCGTAAAAGCCGCCCTTCGTCTCATAGCCGGTCACGTCGTTGAAGCCCAGTACGACGTCCCGGATGCCGCCGTCCTTATCGGGTACCAGGATCGATACGACGTTGGCGCCGTAATCCGAGATCCGGACGGTGATTCCTTCTTCGCTGACAATACTGTACAGTTTTGTATTGAGTCCCGTTTTCGTGGTCCCGAAATCTCTTCTGGTAACGCTCATACTGTGCCTCCGAATCGAAAATCTGGGTATAGAGATGCATTTATTGCATAAGCCGGCCGGGGCCGGCGTTTTCTTACCGGATATCCGCGATCCCGACCGTCGCGTCGTAGAGCGACGTAAAGATCCGGTAGCGCCTGTCATTTTCCGGATCCTTCTCCGGCTCGTAGCGCTTTTTCATGGAAACGGCTTTGCCGCAGGCCTCCGCAAGATCCGCGAAATCTCCCGCGCCGACAGCGCCCACGATCGCCGCCCCGAGGCAAGCCGCTTCCGTATCGGACGGAATGTCCACGGGAAGACCGGTCTGGTCGGCCTGCATCTGGCACCAGACAGCGCTCTTTGCGCCGCCGCCCGTCGCGATAATGCGCTTCACTTCCGTCCCGGTCGCGCGGATGCTGTCGCAGTTTTTCCGGAGCAGGCAGGACACGCCGTCCATGACGGCGCCGGCCATATCGATCACGTCATGCTCCTGCCTGAGTCCCCAGAAGACCCCGGTCGCGCGCGAATCGTATTCCGGCGCGTTGGTGCCGACGATATAGGGCAGGAAGACGGGCAGACTGCTTCTCTTCCGCTCCGCGAGCGCCCTGTTCATCTCATCGTAAGAGACGTCCTTCATGCAGGCGGTCTTCAGCCATTCGAGGGAAGCGCCGCCGCTCTCGCAGCAGGGCAGCATGATCCAGGTATCCGGCAGGAACCCGTAGTGCATGGCGATCTCTGCGTCCGGATCGACTTTGTCCGCCATGACGACAAGGGCCATGACCGTACCGGTCGAAAGCGAAACGCCGCCCGGTGTGATATTGCCCGTGCCGACCATGCCTGCGAAATGATCGAGCGTGCCGATGTTGACGATAGTATTGCGGGACAGGCCGGTCTCCTTTGCCGCCTCTTCCGAAACGAAGCCGGCCGGCGTATTCGGTTCTACGAGCGGCGGCAGCTGCGCCTCCCCGATACCGATCGCGGAAAGCATTTCCTGCCAGTAGCATTTGTTGTAGATATCGAAATAGAAGGAGAAGGTGGCGATAGACATATCGCTCATCAGTTCCCCGGTCATGCGGTAAATGAGGTAGTCCTTGAGGAGAAGGTAATAGGCCGCGTTCTCATAGACTTCCGGGCGGTGGTTCTTAAGCCACAGGATCTTGGTCGCGGGCCAGGTCGGCAGAACCGCCATCTGTCCGGTGGTCCTGTGGATGATCTCCGGGCTGAACTTTGACGCCAGAACGTCGCACTCCTCTTTCGAGCGGTCGTCCATCCAGGAAATGGCATTCATGAGCGGCTGCCCGTCAAGGCCGAGCACGACGAGCGTCTCCGCCTGTCCGGTGAAACCGATGGAACGGATCTCGTCCGGGGAAATGCCGGATCCCGCAAGAAGACGGCGGATCATGGCGGCAAAGCTGTCGTAATAGCGGAGGATATCGAGTTCCACATAGCCCGGATCTCCGGTGTAATAGACCTTCTCGGATTCCCGCGCGACACAGACAAGATCCCCGCTGTAGAGCGCTGCCTTAAGATTCGTGCTGCCAAGATCGACACCGATATAATACATATCTTCCATCCTCCGGTTGACCGACGCGCTGCCGACAAACATCCAAGGGTAGTATAGCGCCCGTGCCCGGATATGTCAATTCAGCGGAGGTCCTGCCGCGGCGCCGCGCGCACCGTGTCTCAGCGGCGTATGGTGCTGCCTGCGTTCCGTATCATAGCGGCGTATGGTGCACCCTGCACCGCAGTCATCTCCGGGATAATGTAAATGACCGATTCGGTTATTCAAAATCTGCGCAAAATTATGCGGCGTATGCCGCGCTGATATGATACAATATATCCATCTGAATCAATACGTACGGCAGGAACCGGCACACCGCGTTTTCGCCGTGCCGGCCTGTGTTTATGAAAGGAGTTCTCTATGCATCCTGTACTGGAAAAAATGAAGACTATCGGCATTATCCCTGTCGTCGTCCTGGATGATCCCAAGGACGCGGTCGCGCTCGGCACAGCGCTGGTAAACGGCGGTCTTCCCGCTGCGGAAGTGACCTTCCGTACCGCTGCCGCTGAGGAATCCATCCGTCTTATGGTAAAGGAAGTTCCGGAGCTCCTTGTCGGCGCCGGCACCGTTCTTACGACCGAGCAGGTCGACCGTGCAGTGGCGGCAGGCGCGAAATTCATAGTCTCCCCGGGTCTCAATCCCGTCGTCGTAAAGCACTGCCAGGAGATCGGCGTCCCGATCACCCCGGGCATCCAGACCCCGACGGAAGTCGAGATGGCGCTCTCGTTCGGACTTGATATCGTCAAGTTCTTCCCGGCGGAACCGGCCGGCGGCCTCAAGATGATCAAGGCGATCGCCGCCGCGTATGTCAACGTCCGCTTCATGCCGACCGGCGGCATTTCCCTTTCCAACGTCCGCGAGTATCTTTCCTATGACAAGATCTTCGCCTGCGGCGGCACCTGGATGGTCAAGAAAGATATGATCGCCGAAGGCAAATTCGACGAGATCGAGAAGATCGTCGCCGACGCGGCCGCCATCGTCAAGGAAATCCGCGGGTAAAAATCTTACGCCGGCTTCGTCGGCCAATTGCCGCCGCTCACCTGCGCAGCGGCTGAAGAAGACCGGCTTTTACCAATTCTGTAATGGCGTTTGCGATACCGTGACCTGCATCTGCCGATGCTGCAATGGTGTTTACCGATGCTGTGACCTGCATCTGCCAATGCTGTAAGGCTTTTACCGATACTGTAACCGGCAGGAAAGTTAGAGTATAGAAAGGAATTCATCCATGGATCTTAATCTGAGAAAACCGGAAGAATGCAGATACGACGCGCTCTCGCTCGGCGAGGTCATGCTGCGTCTCGATCCGGGCGACGGACGCATCCGCACCGCCCGTTCGTTCCGCGCCTGGGAAGGCGGCGGTGAATACAACGTGACCCGCGGTCTCCGCAAGTGCTTCGGCCTGCGCACCGGCGTCATCACCGCTTTCGCGGACAACGAAGTCGGACACCTGATCGAAGATTTCATCATGCAGGGCGGCGTTGACACTTCCCTCATCTACTGGAAAGCGACCGACGGCATCGGCCGTATCTGCCGCAACGGTCTCAACTTCACGGAGCGCGGCTTCGGTATCCGCAGCGCGGTAGGCTGCTCCGACCGTTTCAACACCGCGATCTCGCAGGCGACCCCGGAAGATTTCGACTTTGACTATATCTTTGGTGAGCTCGGCGCGCGCTGGCTGCACACCGGCGGCATTTACGCCGCCCTTTCCGAGCAGTCCTCGAAGACCGTGATCGCGGCGATCAAGGCCGCGAAGAAGTACGGCACGGTGGTCTCCTACGACCTCAACTACCGTCCGTCGCTCTGGAGCGCGATCGGCGGCCTGGCGAAAGCGCAGGAAGTCAACAAAGAGATCGCGCAGTACGTCGACGTCATGATCGGCAACGAGGAAGACTTCACAGCCTGCCTCGGCCTCGAAGTGGAAGGCAACGACGCGAACCTGAAGAAGCTCGATATCGCCGGCTATGAGAAGATGATCCGTAAGGCGGTCGAGACTTATCCCAACTTCAAGGTCTGCGCGACCACGCTCCGTCAGGTGAAGACCGCGACGGTCAACGACTGGTCCGCGCTCGTCTTTGCCGACGACAAGATCACGCTCTCACGCCAGTATGAAGGCTTGGAGATCTTCGACCGCGTCGGCGGCGGCGACTCCTTCGCGTCCGGCCTGATCTACGGCCTGATGACGACGGGCGACGCCGAAAAGGCCGTCAACTACGGCGCCGCACACGGTGCGCTCGCCATGACGACCCCGGGCGACACTTCGATGGCCACGAAGAAGGAAGTGGAAAAGATCATGGGCGGCGGCGGTGCCCGCGTCGTCCGGTAAACACATTATTCAAGTCAGTTGTTCATTGAAACAAGCTTTTGCAGCATAGTATTTGAAACAATCGTATGGCAGGCCGGCTTTTGCCGGCCTGTTTTGTTTCAGGTTTTCAGGATCTCGAATTATGTAAACAAGAATTTCTTTACGGCTCGCAGTGGCATTTTGACTGCGTTTTGTGGCATCCGCGGCCATTTTTCATGCCTTCGATGCCACGTGCGGCGGCCGGCGGTTGGCCGTGGCATTTTGACCGTGTTTTATGGCATCCGCGGC
>JAFOIS010000103.1 GCA_017420605.1 Lachnospiraceae bacterium
ACGCCTATACGGCTCAATTCCGCAAGGTGGCCGGCGGCGCAGAGATCTTTCGGACTCAGGAGATATCCTCCTTCATAAGGAAGGCGGCAGGGCTGCGCACACCGGCCCCGGTTCCCGCTTCGTCCGCCGAACAGGCTGCTCATAAGACACCTGCCGGACATACAGACACACAGCGCCCCGTGCGCGAAAACCTCGATCTCCGCTCCTGCAGTGCGTTTGATCTCTTCGATCTCGGAAAGGGACAGTTCGCGGGCAAGCACGATGCGTGATGCGCCGGCTTCGGCAAGAAGACGCACACTTTCCGGCCCCGATACGGAAAGCTGCGTACTGGCGTGAATGGGAAGATCCGGGAACGTTTCATGCAGGATGCGCATGACACCGAGATCCTGTACGATCACGGCATCGACGCCCCGTTCATAATACGGACGTACATACGGGATCAGATCCGGCAGCTCGCTTTCCTTCAGCAGCGTATTGACTGTCATGTGAACGGCAACGCCATGCAGATGCGCATGATCGATCGCCGAAAGCAGCTCGTCTTCTTCGGGGTTGTCCGCGTAGGCTCTCGCGCCGAACCTGGCGCCGCCGATATAGACCGCGTCCGCCCCGGCATTGATCACGGCATGCAGCGTCTCCGCCGATCCGGCCGGCGAAAGCAGTTCCGGTATATGTACTTTATGATTCCGTATACTCATCCTTAAGGTACGTTTCTTTCTTTACGCAAAAAGAGCGGGAGACCCCCTTGATCCCCCGCCCCCGTGATATGCAATTTCAGTTTCTGCGCGGATCCCTGCCCCGGTTTTCCGTCTTTTCCAGTTTCACTTTCAGTTCCACGATCTCGTGCTTCAGATCATAGATCTCTTTATCCTTGGACTGGGTCTCCTCTTCCAGCTCGTCGGCACGGTCTTTTGCCTTGAAATAGTCGTCTGCGATATTGAGCGAAAGCAGTGCGCTCTTCATATCCTGCGACATATGGTTATAGCCTTTCATTCCGGAAAGCTCGGTCATCTTATGCGTCAGATAGGACGCGACCTTCTGCAGATACTCTTCGCTCTCATAACCGGAAATGCGCGTGATCTTACCGCCGATCAGGACTTCCACCGTATTCTTCGCAGCCATTTCGACCTCCGTACGTGCCGTATTGCCTTTGGTTTATTATAACAAATCCGTCCAAAAGAACAACCGTTATCTTGCGTTCCCGGAATGTTTTCTTTCCCGGGTCCCGATACCGTTCTTTCAGTCCTCTTCCCCCGGCCACGGATAATCCAGGTGTTCATAGGCCCTTCTCGTTGCGACACGGCCGCGCGGGGTCCGCATGATAAACCCGTTTTTAAGGAGAAACGGTTCGATCACGTCCTCGATCGTGCCTGCGTCTTCTCCGACGGATGCCGCAAGGGTATCCAGTCCGACAGGACCTCCGTCGAAACGCGTAATGATCGCAGTCAGCAGATCGCGGTCGGACGACTCAAGGCCGAACTGGTCGACGGCAAGAAGGTCCAGCGCGTCGGAAGCGACCCGGTCCGTTACGTTTCCATCGTAGCGGACCTGCGCGAAATCACGCACGCGGCGAAGAAGTCTGTTTGCGATACGCGGCGTCCCCCGTGAGCGCCGTGCGATCGCAACGGCCCCTCTATCGTTGATACCGACGTCAAGGATCGACGCGGAGCGGAGAATGATCTCCGTCAGTTCATCGATCGTGTAGTATTCCAGATGCTCAACGACGCCAAAGCGGTCCCGGAGCGGCGCGGTCAGCATTCCCGGCCGGGTCGTCGCACCGACAAGTGTGAATTTCGGCAGGTTGAGACGGATGGATTTTGCCGTCGCTCCCTTGCCGATCAGAATATCCAGCGCAAAGTCTTCCATCGCCGGATAAAGGACTTCTTCCACCTGCCGGTTCAGTCGATGGATCTCATCGACGAACAGTACGTCGTTTTCCTTCAGGTTGTTGAGGATAGCCGCCATTTCCCCCGGTTTTTCTATTGCCGGTCCGCTCGTTACCTTGATGTGCGATCCCATCTCGTCCGCGATGATCCCGGCAAGCGTCGTCTTGCCGAGACCGGGCGGTCCGTACAGGAGAACATGGTCCAGCGCATCGCCGCGCGCCTTCGCCGCGTCGATATATACGGCGAGTTTCTCCTTCAGCGCCTTCTGTCCGATATAGTCTTTTAAAAAGCGGGGCCGAAGAGACGTTTCCGTCTTCTTTTCTTCTGTCGTCGCCTCTGTTTCGATCACTCTTCTTGCCATAATCCGTTATCCCGCGTCATGAACCGTATCTTTCCCGGTCAGGCTGTCCCTTCCATTCGTAAGCTGCTTAAAGTTCCCGCAGCGCCGCGTGAAGGATCGATTCCACGTCATCGGCCGCATGCGAAGCTGCCCTCCGTACCGCACGGCGTGCTTCCTGTCCCGTGTAGCCGAGCGAAACGAGTGCCTCGATGGCTTCCCGCACGGCAAGAGATTCGTTTCCGGTCTCTTCCGGCGTCGCATCGATCGCCGGAGCATCCGGAAAAACATTGCCGATCTTGTCACGTAGTTCAAGGATCGCCTTCTCGGCTGTCTTTTTCCCGACTCCCTGCGCCCTTGCGATCGCCGCCGCGTCACCGCTTGCAAGCGCAAACCGAAGTTCATCGACAGTGAGGGAGGCCAGGATCGAAAGCGCCGCTTTCGGACCGATCCCGGAAACGCCGAGCAGCATCCGGAAAAGAATAAGCGCATCTCTGGAAGGCAGGCCATACAGCGTCATCCCGTCCTGTGTGACCGACAGGTACGTCCATACCGTCGCCTCTTCTCCCATTTCGTAATCGCCCCCGCAGCGCCCCTGCGGGATCAGCACCGCAAAACCCACACCGCCGGTCTCGATCACAATGCTGCCGATATCGATATCCGTTACCGTCCCGTGTAAATACTGTATCATAATCAACTCCGTATACCATTCGGTTCTTTTATCATAATACGCTAACGGGAGTAAAAAAGCAAAGGGAGGGGCAAGATTGCCCGTGAAAAAGCAGTGTGCTATACTGGACACACCTGGAGGTCAGTATCTGTGGACTCGAAACACTCGGAATCAAACGTTAGCGGCGCACCGCTTCCGCGCTCCGGCGCATTTGCCGGAAGCCTGTTTTTATGGCTTGATACGGACGGGTACTACTGGCGTACCTCTCATATTCTGACGCTTTCCGCAGGCTGCGGCAGCGGCGTCTCATTTTCAACGGACACATACACGGCAGATCCCGCAAAAGAAGATGACGAATATCTGCTCCTCTGCGCTTTTACCGAACGCTTCCCCAAGATCTCGTCCTTCGTCACGTTCGGGGGGACGTCTTTCCTCGTCCCGTATCTTTCGCAGAAGCTGCGCGCCTACGGCCTTCCGGACCCCCTGTCCGTCGCAAAGCATACGGACCTTGCGCTTCGCTACCGCGCCCTCTACTTCCTTCTCGGCCTTTCGTCGCGCCGCCTTGCAGATTACGGCGAAGCCGCCGGTCTTTCGGGAAATGCGGACGCCGCATATCTTGCTTCCCTAACGGTCTGCGATGCCTATCTCGATCTCTTTTCCGGAGATGACGAGCTGCTTGACCGTTCTGTCCGCGATGATTCGCTGGTCCTCACCTTTCGTCTCCGCTCTGCACTGCCCCGGGTGTTTTCGCTGCATGCAGCGCCGTTCTATCTTACGGGCAGTAAGGAACGGCTCGTGCTGTCATCGCACATCGAGAACGAAAAAGTCAGACTTTACTTTTCCGATTTCCGTTCTTATGAGTTTCTTCCGAACGAAGGATATGCCGTACACCGCTCCGTATCCTCTTTCGTCCGGTCGTCGCGCCGCATCCCCGCTACCCGCGATACGGCGTATTCCCTTATGCCGGCATCTTATGCGCTTTCGGATCCGGAGAGAGCCCGCTCCTTCGCAAAAGCCGCGCTTTCCTATCTTGCGGATTCCATCAGCCTTTCCCGGGATCCTTCGTGACTTTCGTTTCCGTTATTCCTTGCAATAAAAAGAAGGTGTCATTCTTTCGAATAACACCTTCCTTCGGAATCATTTCAGTTTATTCAGCCGTTTCCTTCGGAGCCTGCGCAGCTTCCTGTGCGAGAGCCTTCATGGAAAGGGAGATCTTGTGATCTTTCGCGTTCAGCTCAACGATCTTCGCTTCGATCTGCTGATTGATCGTCAGAACATCCGACGGCTTGTCGATGTGCTCTTTCGCGATCTGCGAGACGTGCAGCAGGGCGTCGACGCCCGGTTCCAGCTCGACGAATGCGCCGAAATCGGTCATTCTGGCGATGCGTCCCGTAACGACTGTGCCGGCGGCGTACTTTTCTTCGGCCGTCTTCCACGGATTCTGATCCGGGAACTTAAGGCTCAGCGCGATCTTATCGCCGTTGATGTCCTTGATGAGGACTTTGAGCTTTTCACCGACCTTGAAGACCTTCTTCGGATTGTCGACGTGGCCCCAGGACATCTCGGAGATGTGAAGCAGTCCGTCTGCGCCGCCCAGATCGATGAACGCGCCGAAATCGGTAACGTTCTTGATCACGCCTTCAACGGTATCACCCTTCTGGATGCGTGCGAACAGTTCCTTGGCCGCCTCGGTCTTGCGGGCCAGCAGAAGCTGTTTGCGGTCGCCGATGATGCGGTGTCTTCTCGGATTGAATTCGGTAATGACGAACTCGATCTCCTGATCGGCATATTTGTTGAGATCTTTTTCATACGTGTCGGAAACAAGGCTTGCGGGAATAAACACGCGCGCTTCTTCGACCGTAACGGAAAGACCGCCATTGCGGACCTGCGTGACCTTTGCCTTAAGGACTTCGTGGTTCTCGAAAGCTTCTTCGAGTCTCTGATTGCCCTTTTCCGCGGCAAGACGGCGATACGTAAGAACGACCTGTCCGTCGCCGTCGTTGACCTTCATGACCTTCACTTCGAGCACATCGCCCGGTCTTACGACTTCCGTAAGATCCTTGACGTCATTGCTGTACTCCTCGCGCGTCAGCGTTCCGTCGATCTTATACCCGATGTTCAGATACATGACGTCCGGCTTGACTTCGATGACCGTACCTTCTACGATCTCACCGTTTCTGATTGGTTTGAATGATTCCGCGAGCATTTGTTCAAAACTTTGCTCTTCTGACATATCCTGCAACCTCCTGGATAATATTGTTTGGGGTGGATGCCCCCGCCGTGATACCTACACGACTATCAGATCGGAACGTTATCGTAACCAAATCGTCGAGTGACTGGATGTAGGAAGTACACGCACACCGTCCCTTACATATGTCATACAGCTTCTGTGTGTTCGAACTCGACCGGCTCCCGACGACAAGCATCATATCGACGCTGTCTGCAAGGGCTGCAGCCTCGGTCTGGCGCATGTCCGTAGCATGACATATAGTATTCAGGACTAACATATCATACTCTTTTTCCCCAATGATTTCAACTAATTCCTTAAATTTTTCACGATCAAATGTAGTCTGCGCAACAACGCAGATCCTTGCATCCTTCGGCAGTTTCATCGCCTTTGCTTCTTCAGCGGACGCAATGGAAATGCACGGCCCCTCGGCCCAGGCGAGCGTCCCGATATTCTCGGGATGCGCCGGGTCTCCGATCAGGATGATCAGCCTTCCCGCCTTACTCTCCCGCCGCACGATCTCATGTATTTTCTGAACGAAGGGACAGGTCGCGTCGACGACCTGATATCCCATGCCGCGAAGTTTTTCCGAAACGTCCGGTCCGACGCCGTGCGACCGGATGACGACCGTCCCCTTCCCGTCCGTCGGAAGAGAGGCACCGTCTTTCAGCGTGATGACGCCTTTCTCCTCCATACTGCGTACGACTGTTTCATTGTGTATGATCGGCCCGAGCGTCCGTATGGGCTTTTCACCGTTCTCAATGCTTTCCTCCAGCATACGGACCGCGCGCCTTACGCCGAAACAGAATCCGGCATTCTCCGCGATCGTGATGCCTAAGGCGCCGTAAAACAGGCGGATGATCCGGTCGCACACCTCCTCGATCGTAAGATCGGAAGAATCGACGAGATACGCGTCTTCCGCCTGACGGAGCGGCGCGATCGGGCGGTTCATGTCCCGTTCATCCCTTTCACGTATATCGGCTTCGATATTCGGCAGTACCGGCGTTTCACCTTTCTCGACCAGTTCCTTGTATCTGCGCTGCGCTCTTACCGCAACGGAAGCCGTAAGATAGATCTTCAGAAGCGCGTCCGGGACGACGACAGTCCCGATATCCCGGCCGTCCATGACGACGGGCATGCTCTCCGCAAGCTGCTGCTGGAGGTCCAGCAGTTTTTCCCGGACAGGTGCCAGGGCGGAGGAACGTGAGGCCATATCCCCGACTTCCTCCTTCCGCAGAAGGTGCGTGACGTCCTCCCCGTTCAGGATCATATGCTGGACGCTGTCCTCGTATCTTACCCGGACTTCCGTGGATACAAGGATCTTTTTCACCGCTTCTTCATCCTTCTCGGATATGCCTGCGCGGAGCAGCGCCAGCGCAAGCGTCCTGTACATCGCGCCGGTATCCACATAATGATACCCAAGCATATTCGAGACTCTTTTTGCGATCGTGCTTTTTCCCGCTCCTGCGGGGCCGTCGATAGCGATCGTCTGATTCATTTCCGGTATTCCTTTCTTCCGGAGACAGCATTCTTCTCCGTATCGTTTTCCTTTTTAAGCCTGTGCCGCCGTATATGCCGTGCTCCAGGCGATCTGCAGATTGAATCCTCCGGTCTTCGCATCGAGGTCAAGTACTTCACCTGCAAAATACAGGCCTTTTACGATCCTCGATTCCATGGTCTTCGGATCCACACCGCGAACGTCAACGCCGCCCTGCGTGATCACTGCCTGGGCAAAAGAGCCGCGTCCGCTGACCGCGATCCGGAAGCCTTTGAGCGTACGTAAAATGGCGTGTCTGTCTTCCGCGCTGACCATCCCGGCTTTTTTATCCGGATCGACGCCGGCCCTGCGGAAAACCGGATCAAAAAGCGAAGCGGGAAGCAGTTCACGGAGCGCGTTGCGTACCGTTTTCGCCTGCGTGGCCGAAAGAAGCCGTACCAGCCTTGCGTCGAGTTCCTCTTCGGGGATCGCGCTTTTCAGATCGATCAGTACATAGGTTTTTCCGTTATCGAATACGGCGTCTTTAAGGTAAGCGCTCGCAGACAGAACAAGAGGCCCGGATATCCCGTCTCCGGTAAACAGCATTTCCCCGAAATCTTCGAAGAGAAGCCTCTCTTCCGTATAAAGCCGGAGAGACACATTCCGCAGCGACAGGCCCTTAAGAGCCGCCGTATCCGTTTCCGTGCACAAAAGCGGCACCAGCGACGGCCTGGGAGGAACGATTCCGTGTCCGAGACGTGCGGACATGGCATATCCGTCCCCGGTCGATCCTGTCGACGGATAGCTCATACCGCCGGTAGCCACGACGATCCGTTCCGCATCCAGATACTTTCTTTCGGTACTCCTTCTTTCCGCCCCGCCGTGGACGGTATAGCATACGCCAACGGCTCTCCCTTCGTTTGTGAGGATCTCCTCCGCGTGCGCATGCAGATGTACGCGGACGCCTGCCCTCTTCATCTCCCGCTTCAGCGCGTCGATCACATCATACGCGTGATCCGAAGCCGGGAACATCCGGCCTCCGCGTTCTCTTTTTACGTCAAGATCCGCATTTTCAAAAAACAGGATCGCATCCTGTGCCGTGAACCGGCTGTATGCGCCGTAGAGAAAACGCGGATTCGAGATCACGGATGAAAAGAACGTGTCCCGATCGCAGTCGTTTGTGAAGTTGCAGCGTCCTTTTCCGGTAATGAAAAGTTTTTTGCCGAGTTTTTCGTTGTGCTCGAGAAGCACAACTTCAAAACCGCGGCGCGCAAGATGAAGCGCGGTGAACATACCGGCCGCGCCGCCCCCGATGACGACTGCCCTTTCTGCTTCCTTAACTGTTTTCTGTTCTGCCATTTTGAAAAAAGCCGGGACGCTTGATACGTCCCGGCGCCGGTTCTTCGTGCATCAGACCGGGTAGGCTTTATTCTGCGCATCGGCGATCTTCTCGTCGATACCGGTCTCCTGTGCTTCGCGGTATTTGAAGAAATCCATGGCGACCTGCGGGAAGAGCGCGTACGTTAGCACGTCCTCGTCCTGCTTCTTGTATGCCGCGATCTCTTTTTCGAGCGTTTCGAGTTCATCCGGGATCAGGTCTGCCGGACGGCAGGTGATCGGCGTATCGTTGCCGATGCATTTCTTCTGGATCTCGGGATCGAACGGCAGCGTCGATGCGCCGTATTTGCCGAGGAACATATCTTTCGTCTCTTTCGCGACGACTTTGTAGCGTTCGCCCATAAGGACGTTCAGAACGGCCTGCGTACCGACGATCTGGGACGAAGGCGTGACCAGCGGCGGTTCGCCCATATCCTTGCGGACGTTCGGCACTTCCGCCAGAACGTCATAGAAACGGTCTTCCGCGTGCTGCTGCTTAAGCTGGCTCGTCAGGTTCGAAAGCATGCCGCCCGGCACCTGGTAAAGGAGCGTCTTGATATCCACGCCCATGTTTTTCGGATTCATGGTACCGTTCTTGATATACTTCTCGCGGATCGGACGGAAATACTCGGCGATCTCGTTAAGGAGCTTCATATCGTAACCGGTGTCGTACGGCGTACCGCGGAACGTCTCGACCATAACTTCGGTCGCCGGCTGTGAAGTGCCGAGCGCGAACGGGGAGATCGCGCAGTCGATCACGTCGACGCCCGCTTCCACGGCCTTCATATACGTCATGGACGCTTCGCCGGACGTATAATGTGTGTGAAGCTGGATCGGCAGCGAAGTTGCTTCCTTCATGGCATGGATAAGTTCGGTCGCCTTATACGGCACAAGAAGTCCGGCCATATCTTTGATGCAGATCGAGGTAGCGCCCATCTCTTCGATCGCTTTGGCCTTGCTGACCCAGTATTCCAGATCATAAGCTTCGCCAAGCGTATACGAAAGCGCGATCTGCGCCTCAGCTTTCTCCTTCACGGCGGCATCGACGGCCGTCTTGAGATTCCGCAGATCATTCAGGCAGTCGAAGATACGGATGATGTCGATACCGTTTGCAACGGATTTCTGTACGAAATACGTCACGACGTCGTCCGCGTACGGACGGTATCCGAGAATATTCTGCCCGCGGAAAAGCATCTGCAGTTTGGTGTTCTTGAATCCATCGCGGAATTTCCGCAGACGGTCCCACGGATCTTCATGCAGGAAACGGAGCGCAGCGTCGAACGTCGCGCCGCCCCAGCATTCGACCGAATGATAACCCACTTTATCAAGCTTCGGTACGATCGGAAGCATCTCTTCCGTCGTCATACGCGTTGCGATCAGTGACTGATGCGCGTCCCGGAGGATCGTCTCTGTGATCTCTACCGGCTTTTTGATGATTTCAGCCATAATATGCCTCCCTTACACACCGAATATTGCCATAAAGGTACCTGCCGCGACGGCGGTGCCGATAACACCCGCCACGTTCGGGCCCATTGCATGCATGAGCAGGAAATTCGTCGGATCCGCTTCCGCCCCGACCTTCTGGGAAACGCGGGCGGCCATCGGAACTGCGGAAACGCCCGCCGATCCGATCAGCGGATTGATTCTGCCTTTTGTGATCACCTTCAGGAGCTGCCCGAGCATCACACCGCCGAATGTTCCGAAAGCAAAAGCGACAAGGCCCAGAATGACGATCTTGCCGGTGTTCCAGTTCAGGAAATTCTCAGCGCTCGTCGTCGCGCCGACCGACGTACCGAGCAGGATAACGACGATATACATCAGCGCGTTCGACGCGGTCTCCTGCAGCTGGTGCACGACGCCGCTTTCACGGAAAAGATTCCCGAGCATCAGCATGCCGACAAGCGGCGCAGTCGTCGGCAGGATCATGCAGACGACGATCGTGATCACGATCGGGAACAGGATCTTTTCGAGTTTCGAGACCGGGCGGAGCTGCTGCATCTTGATCTTCCGATCCTCTTCGGACGTAAAGAGCTTCATGATCGGCGGCTGTATGATCGGAACGAGCGACATATAAGAATATGCCGCGACTGCGATCGGACCCATCAGGGACGTCTGTCCCAGCTTGCCGGCGAGGAAGATAGAAGTCGGCCCGTCGGCGCCGCCGATAATGGAGATGGCGGCGGCGGCCTGTCCGTTGAATCCCAGGAGGATCGCGAGGAAGTATGCGATATAGATGCCGAGCTGCGCGGCCGCCCCCATCAGGAAACTGATGGGATTCGCGATCAGCGGCCCGAAATCGGTCATCGCTCCTACGCCCATGAAGATGATGGACGGCAGAAGACTCCATTCATCCATCTTATAAAAGTAGTAAAACAATCCGCCCACACCGTTGGACGTCTTCGACGGGTCCGCGATGATCTCCGGATAAATATTCACGAGGAGCATCCCGAACGCGATCGGAACGAGCAGGAGCGGCTCATATCCTTTTTTGATCGCCAAATACAGAAACACGCAGGCGACGACGATCATGACGTAGTTGCCGACCGTCAGATTGAAAAAAGCCGTCTGGTGCAGGAGATTTGACAGCGTTTCTCCTATGCTGGACATACTGTATCCTCCGGGACTCAGTTCATGGTGGCAAGAAGCGTGCCGGCTTCAACCGACTGACCTGCCGCGACATTGATACTGGCGATCGTGCCGTCCTGCGGCGCGACGACCGGAACTTCCATCTTCATGGCTTCCAGGATCACGACCGGATCGCCTGCCTTGACGGTGGAACCCGCATCCGCCGCGATCTTAAATACCTTGCCGGGCAGAGACGCCGCGATCTCAACGCTTCCTTTACTTCCCTGTGCGGGAGCGGGAGCGGCTGCTTTCGGCGCGGCCGGAGCGGCTGACGGAGCCGGCGCCGCTGCCTTCACAGGCGCTGCGGACGGCGCGCTGCCGGTCTCTTCTACAGTAACTTCATAAGCGGTTCCGTTCACAGTGATCGTATATGTCTTCATGATGACCTCCTTACCTTCTGCTCTTTTTTACTTTTCGAATCGATCTTACGATATATCCGGAAGGCTCTTCTTCCGTGTAGGCGGCGATGGCCGCCGCGATCACGGCGACAAGCTCCGCCGCGTCCTCCTGCGGCAGAACGACCGTTTCCGTTTTCTCGGGCATTTTGGGGAACGATACCGGTTCGCCCGCCTTAGCCGCTTCTTCCGCTTTCTTCTTTCCGTCGAACGCGTTCGTGAACTTCATTGCGGAGATCACGAGCGAAAGCAGCACGAGCACCGCAAATACGACAAGAAGTCCCACCACGGTATTCCCGCCGGCTTCCTTGAAGCGCTGCCCCATCGTTTTGCCCGAATCCTCGGCATACCGTTCAAGCGTTGTGCGGACCGGCACGTTGTTTTCCGAACTGTAGACCGAAAGACGCATCATTTCTCCGTCTTCACCGGTCAGGAGGATATAACTTACATATCCGTCCTCTTCCCGTTCGGTCCCAATGCAGCGTGCATCCATTACACGTCCGTGAAGTTCTGTAAAGTCGCCCCACCGCCGCATAAGATCCTGGTCGAAGGGGATCGTTCCGAAACGGTTTCCGCCTTCTACATACTGTTCAAACTGTTCGTACGTCGCGTTCATCAGAGTCGAGCTGATCATCTCGTCGACATACGAAGTGATCCGCTCAAGCTGCGCGTCCCATATCTCCTGTTTTGTCTCCAGTTCCACGGCGCTGCTGCTTTTCTCGCAGCCCGCAAGACACGGGATCAGGAAGACGAGAAGGGCAAGAAGCGCGATCCGTCGAGATAAACGTTTCATTCCGGCGCCTCCTTAAACCGTTCCGTGCTTTTTGTCCGGAAGCGTTTCCCGCTTGGCATACAGCATCTCAAACGCGCCGATCAGATATTTCCTCGTTTCGGCAGGGGAGATCACGCAGTCCACATAACCGCGCGCCGCCGCGGACGCTACGCTCTGCTGCAGCGCATCGTATGCTTCCGCGGTTTCCTTCAGTGTCGCGGCGTCAGCGCCCGGCTTAAGGATCTTCGCTGCTGCTTCACCGGCCATCGTGCCGATCTTTGTATCCGGCCAGGCGTAAACCATATCCGCGCCGACAGAACGGCTTCCCATAAGGACGGCTGCGGAACCGTAAAGGGAACCAATGCACAGCGTCACCTTCGGCACGTCGGCATTTGCGTATGCGTAAATGAGGCGCGCCGCGGCCTTCGGAAGCATGTCTTCCGCTTTTTCCTTTGCCTTGTAGCCGGTCGCGGAAGCGATCGTAAGTACGGGAATATTGAACGCGTCGCAGAAGCGGAGCATTTTCGCAGCTTTCCGGACGCCGCACGGGCAGATCTTTCCGTCAAGTTCCTGCACGTTTCCTGCTTCGTCCGTATACGCGCTGCGGTTCGCGATCACACCGACCGTCGTTCCGCCGAGACGTATAAAGGCGGTGATCATGCTCTTCCCGTGTCCGCCGGCTTCAATGACCATGCCGCCGTCGCTGATCGACTGCAGGATCCCCATGGTATCCGCCGCGTAGGCGTCGATCCCCGCCGTAAGCCGGTTAAGATCGTCTTCACATACGCCGGTGTATCCGTCTTCGCCGAAATTGGCCGGGAGGACGGAAAGAAGGTTCCGCATTCCGGCAAGGATCTCCTCTTCCGAGCCGGTAAAATCGACGTTGGAAAGTTCCTCCTGGGACGCTGCCGTGGAAAGATCCTTCCGGTCACGGGAGCTGCCCGGGATGGCATCCGGAGAATTCACAAAGAGATGCGCGTCCTTCTCCATAAAGACGAAGTCCGCGATCGCGGGAATAAAGGAAAGACCGCCGCCGCAGCTGCCGAATACGCCGACGATCTGCGGAACGGAACCGGACAGCCTTGCCGCCATCCTGTAGATCGATCCAAGCGAGGAGAGCGCGTCGGTCGATTCTTCCAGACGAAGCCCGCCGCTCTCGAGGAAACCGACGATCGGAGCCCCCATCTTTGCGGCGAGACAGTAGACATTCGCGATCTTTTTCGCGTGCATCTCACCGACGGTACCGCCGAGAACAGTCATATCCTGACTGTAAACATATACGAGACTTCCGTCGACTGTGCCGTATCCCGTTACGACGCCGTCAGACGGCTTTTTTTCCAGAGTAGCTTTAAAATCCGTGTTTCTTGCGGTAACAAGTCCGCCGACTTCCACGAAGCTTCCGGCATCGAGGAGACCCTCGATCCGTAAGAGCGCTCTGCCCTGCGTATCACTCATTGCATTACCTCCAAATCCGCAATTTTCGCCATTTTGCAATTATCTGCATTGTACCTCTTTTCATACATTTTTGCAATTGCAAGATCGTTCATTGCGCACATCAGCCGAAAATTTAATCCGCGCATGAGAAACGCCCGCGCAGGGCGGGCATTTATTCTTTACAGATCAAGTATTTTATGATAGCAGCGGCGCCGCTTGTGCGGCTCGAGATGGAACATCTTCCACTGGCTGAGCACCTTTCGGTTGGTCTCGAGCTGCGGGCCTGTCTCCGCGTGGCGGATCCCGTTCTTTATGCAGCTTTCATAGAGATGGTCCATCACGACGGCGTTGAGCGCCGTTCCCTGCAGGTCCGGCCGCACCGCGATGAGCAGCAGGTCGACCGTATCGTTCTTTTTCAACGACCTGAGCACGTCGATCCAGCCGAGCGGGAAAAGCCTTCCGCGATGCTTCTTCATGGCTTCCGCCATCGACGGCGCGCATACGCCGAATGCAAGAAGATCGTCCTCGTCGTTGACGATCAGGCAGCAGTAATCCGGATTGATCAGCGGAATGAATTTATCCGCGTATTTCTCGATCTGCGCTTCGCCGAGTTCCACGACGCCGTAAAGAGGCGCATACGCCTCGTTGACGAGACGGAAGGCTTTGCGGATATACGGCTTGTACTCGGAGCGGTTCCGCACTTTCACGACGTGATAGCCCGTCCGTTTCAGGACTTCCTTCGCGATCCGCTGAAATTTCTGTCCGATCTCGTCCAGATGATCCGGGATCGGAATGAGATATTCGACCCAGTCCGTATCTTTTTCATAGCCGAGCCTTGCCAGATGCTCGTTGTAATAGGGACGGTTGTAATAAGTGATGAACATGCCGCGCCTGTCATAGCCTTCTACGAGCATTCCCTCCCGGTCAAGGTCGCAGAAGCCGAGCGGGCCGTGCATCTCGTTCATGCCCTTTTCTTTCGCCCAGTTCTCTACGGTCCGGAAAAGCGCTGCGGAGACTTCCGGATCGTCGATGAAGTCCACCTGCGAGAAACGCATTCTCTTTTTACCGAACTTCTCATTTGCGCGATGGCTCAGGATCGCGCCGATCCGCCCCACCACTTTTCCGTCGCGGTAAGCCAGGAAAGCACGCGCTTCGCAGTATTCAAAAGCCGGATTCTTCTTCGGATCCCAGTCCGAAAGATCATCACCGTAAAAAGCCGGAACGAAATTCGGCTCATCCTTATACATCACATTCGGAACGTCGACAAATACGCGGCGCTGCGCCGGCGTAAGGACTTCCACGATCTCCACATTTGACATTCAGCTGTTCCCCCTTCGAGCATTGTATTTATTATATACACAATCCGGCGTCTTTGCACGAAAAAATGTTTTTGCCGTAACTTTCGTGGTGTATAATACAGAAAAAAGGCGGAGGCACCATGCAAAATAAACACGCGCTGCCGGAAAAGATCGCCGGTTATCTTCGGAAAAAGAAAAGACGCATATTTGATATCATACAGATCGGAAACACGTCGGACCGCGCAAGCCGCGCGTTCGATTTCATACTTGTCGCCGCGATCCTGCTTAATATTGCAGCCATGTTCTGCGACACCTTTACGGCGATGCGTCCGTACCGCACGATCCTTCGTTCTGTCGAATTCGCCACAGCCGTATTTTTTGCCGCGGAATACCTTCTGCGGATCTGGACAGCCTGCTACCTCTTTCCGGAATCTGCGCCGCGCCGCGCCGCACTGCGCTTTATCTTTTCTTTCGACGGCATCATCGAGCTCTGCACGATCCTCCCGTTCTTCTATCTTTCCGGCTTTGTCGCCTTCCGGATGCTCCGGGTCGTCCGCATTTTTCATCTTTTCCGGATCAATACCTATTACGATTCGTTCAACGTGATCAAGTCTGTCCTTTATGAAAAACGGAACCAGCTCGCCTCGTCGATCTTCATCATCCTGATCCTTATGCTTGCCTCTTCCCTGTTCATGTACAGCGCGGAGCATGACGCGCAGCCGGCTGTTTTCGAGAATGCCTTTTCGGGGATCTGGTGGAGCATGTCCACGCTCCTTACGATCGGTTACGGCGATATCTATCCCATAACGCCGATCGGCCGTCTTATGGCCTTCTTTATTTCTTTCCTCGGCGTCGGCGTCGTCGCGATCCCGACCGGTATCATTTCCGCGGGCTTTGTGGAGCATTACAGTCTCGTTATGAAAAACACACCGTCACCGGACCGGTATTATGAGTCCGTACAGGTCGATACCGATTCCAACTGGCTGAAAAAATCATATGCCGAACTGGAAAAAGAAGGCATCGTCGTGCTCTCCGTCACGCGGGGAGATACGGAATTCACCCCGGATCCTTCATACCGGGTTGCCATGAAAGACCTCCTGACCGTCTACATCCGTCCGGGAAAGCAATAAAACGCCCCGCTCGTTCCGGTATATCGTACCTAAGACCGGCGGGGTCCTTATGCTTCCTTTCAGATCGTGATCTCTTCACCGATCTCTTCTTCGGCTTCAAGCATCATATCCTCTTTTTTTGCCGGATCGATGTCCGGCAGATCCTGCGTATTCCGGAGTCCGAAATTGCGCAGGAACGCTTCTGTCGTCCCGAGCAGCGCAGGTTTCCCGGGCTGGTCCAGCCTTCCCTTTTCCTCGACAAGGCCGTAGTCGATCAGTCTTCCGATCGCGTAGTCGCTTTTCACGCCGCGTATCTGCTCGATCGTAAGACGTGTGACGGGCTGTTTGTACGCGATGATCGCGAGAGTCTCGATCTGCACGTCTGTCAGATTCGGCTTTTTGGCGTTGATCTCGAGTTTGATCAGCGTTTCGTAATACTCTTTTTTCGTGACCAGCTGGTACGAGCCGTCGAGTTCCAGGATCCGTATGCCGCGGTCCTCCGCTTCATACCTGGCCTGCGCCATGGAAAGGAGCGCCGCCGTATCCTCCGGCGTCATCTCCAGTACCGCCGCGATCCTTGTCAGTTCCACTGATTTCCCGGAGGCAAACAGCATGGCTTCCACTGCCGCAAACAATTCTTTGCCGTTCATTCCATGATCTCCTCATCGATCTCGATATGATCAAGATCCGCGCCTTCCACCGTCTCGATCTCGATATCGTCAAACAGGGCATTCTGTGTCGTCCGTACATACCCTGCTTTCATAAATTCCAATACGGCCAGAAACATCACGATGGTCCGCATCCTCGTTTTCTGCCCGGACAAAAGCTTCCGGAAGGAAAACGTCCGGTTTTTCTTTGCGAATACGGCCAGTTCACGCGCCGTATCGGCCAGCCGCACGTTTTCTCTGCTGACTTCACCGAAATCGGTGCGCTGCTTTTCCGCTAGCGCTTCATTCCGGCGCATGACGTCGTCGAAAATGGCGCGCAACCCCGTCACAGTGATTCCGGACAGAAGTTCCTCCGGCGTCGAACGCGGGCGCCATGAGAGCACTTCTTTCGGGAAATCGGGATCGCGTTCCACGACGTTTTCGTCGTCGTAAAGATCACGCAGATCTTCCGAGATGGTCTTGTACAGTTTATACTCGAGCAGGCGCCGTACGAGTTCTTCGCGCGGGTCTTCCTCCTCTTCTTCCGCTTCCGGATCTTTCGGAAGAAGCATCCTGCATTTGATATCGATCAGTTCCGCCGCCATGACCATGAATTCACTGGTCACTTCCATATCCTCATCCTGCATGGATCGCACGTATGCAAGGTACTGTGCCGTGATCTCCGCGATGGGGATGTCGTAAATACTGACTTTGTTTTTGTCGATAAGGTGCAGGAGAAGATCGAGCGGTCCCTGGAACGCCTCAAGATTAACTGTGATCGCCATGCCCTTCTCCTTCTAGTGTGATCCAGATCATTTCGTATGGATTGCAGATCCTGAGCGGGATACCGTGATCCCCGGCGCCGGAACTGACGATCAGCGTGCTGCCGTCCTCCCGGTACAGCCCGTATCCGTATTTCGGAAAAGGAAAACCGTACGGAGAGATGAGTACCTGTCTGCCGAAACGAACGATCCCGCCGTGATAATGGCCTGCAAGGATCAGATCCGCGCCGTACGCGAAATAATGTCCTGCGAAGGCAGGATTGTGCGCAAGAAGGACGGTGAACCGGCTGTCGCAGTTCCCAAGCGCTTCCGTCACGGCCCCCTCCGGAAGATACGGGCGCCGGAGTTTACGGTAAGAACTGAGCGGCGCCTCAAAACCGGCGATCCGGATCTCCGGACGGCCCGGCAGGACGGTTATGGTATTATGCAAAAAGGTAACGCCGGTTACGGAAAACAACTGCCGGATCCTCTCCCATTCCTGCTTATATTTTTCATTGACGCGCAGCCGCGTCTCATGGTTTCCATCGACGGCGAATACTGGTAAGATTGCGGCCGCCTCCGCAAGGAAACCGCAGACACTTTCGGTCCGGTCCGTTCCGCGCGTACTGATCTGATCCCCGCCAAGGAGAAACGCGTCAGGCCGTCTTTTACGCAGTACGGAAAGGATCTCCCCGCCGCGTTCCGCCGCCTGCCCGTGCAGGTCGGAAACAAACAGGAAACAGACTTTATCTCCGTATGAAAGTTTATCCGTTTTGACGGTATACTCGCGTATTTTCATGATTTACAGAAGCGGTGCGGCGATCCGGAAGAAAGCCTGGATAAAGCGTATCACAAAACTGCGGTTCAGGCAGAAGGAAAGCGTTATCTGCCGCGAAACGGCTGCCGTGCGCTCAAAATCCTTCCGGATCTCTTCAACGCACGGGGTCCCGAACAGAAGGACACCGCACTCATAATGCAGGTAAAGCGACCGAAAGTCAAGATTAACCGATCCTACAGAAGCGGCGATATCATCCACCAGGATCACTTTGGAATGCAGGAAGCCGGGCGTATACTCCAGGATCTCGGCGCCGGCCTCGAGAAGCTGCCGGTAATACGACTGCGTCATCAGGAAGACCGTTTTTTTGTCCGGCACTCCCGGTGTAAAAATGCGTACGGAGACACCTCCCGAAGCCGCCACGCACAGCGCCGTCATGATCTCGTTATCCAGTACCAGATACGGTGTAAAGATCCGGATCGAACGCTTTGCGTGGCCGATCAGGTTCAGGATCACGCTCTGCGACGTAAACGTATCATCAAGAGGACTGTCGCTGTACGGCTGCACAAAGCCCGTGCCGGGATTCTCCCGCCCGGCAAGGGTCCGGCCTGCCTTTCCGCCTCCCTGCCCGATCTTCACGGTATACCGCGCAAGATCTTCCTTTTCTCCGCTGACTGCCGCCCACATCTCGAGGAACATGACCGCAAAGCCTAAGGCGGCTTCTCCTGTGATCCGGACGCCCGCGTCTTTCCAGTCGCCGAACGGCCGGCTGATCCCGATGTATTCGTCGGCCACGTTGAATCCGCCGATAAAAGCACACGTTCCGTCCGTCACAAGTATCTTGCGGTGGTCACGGTTGTTGATCCGCATCGAATTGACCAGGTGTACCGGGTTGAAGCGGCAGCATCGTATCCCCTCGCCGGCGAGGATGCGGTCGTAGT